>NZ_JBNHEQ010000253.1:0-32595 GCF_050016015.1 Dapis hubbardiae BLCC-M172 | reverse complement strand
ACTTATTCAAGTTTTACCATCTTTGCATACTACATTTTGTCGTGCGGAATGTGGGCTGGAAAGGGGAAACAAGAAAAAAATTTCTCTTTATTCAATCCTATTCCTTTCAGGGAGAGCTAATTAGGGTTTGCTGAAAAAGTCTTTTTTAGGGAGTAGGGAAGTAGGGAAGTAGGAAAGTAATTTTTTTGCCCAACTATACAGCTATAGCGGTTTTCATTAATATAGAATACAACTATTAAAACTGTAGTTGATCAAATTTCAAACATACCTGTTTTTCTCTGTAGTCTACCTTTGTGAAAACCGCTATAAAATGAAAAAATTTTGATTTTTCACCGAACCGTACATTAAAAGCTTAAAACCAAGGTATTTCAGATCTAAAAAGGCTAAAAAAATTATATCTAAAGACTTGTATATTCAATCGGTAGAGCAGTAATTATCAATTATCCATTATTTACCCCTACTTTCTACTCCTTATTTTTCTGTATATTTTTATTTATATTCTTCCCAAGTTTTACCTTGTAATTTTTGGGCTAAATCTTTAGCGTCTTTCACGTCACCAATATCAAATTTACGAATATCAAAGTATTGTTTACTACTTTGCATACCTCCAGGGGTAGTTTTACAAAAAATCAGTTGGATGTAAATCAGTTAGTAAAAATACTCGTGCTGGATACTGTGAATCATCTAAATAACTACGACGAATTCTAGCAATTTCAGCTAATTCTTCATCAGATTTATTAATATTTTTCCACTTAATAGAAAATTCTTCTTCTGACTCAATATCCACAACTGCTTCAATCTTGGCAACCCAGTCTACTTGTTTATTTCGATATACTCCTAAATAAAGACTACGACGATGACTATACGAACCACCTTTGGCTGTACAAACATATATCTTATGTTTAATTACATCATCATAAGTTCCAGCACAATTAACAACATCTAGACGATATTTCCAAGAAGGTAGCAAATCTTCTTCATTAAAATACTCTTCTAAATCATTAATCGCATCGGCGATATTTTTGGGTAAATTACTCAGTTTGATTGACTCTAAAAAATCTTCAAAACTAATTGGTAAAAATAAAATTTTATCTGCTTCAGCAGTCTTTTTAACATTAGAAAAAGCCGGAGCTTTAGGTTCATCTTGTTCATAGTTAGCAAGAGCAATAAGAATTTTTCTACCTTGCTTTTGCTTAAGACTTTCTAGATGACGTAATAATTGTTCTTCATCCAAACTACTTCCTCTCTTTGTTTCGAGCAAAATATAAAAAGGTTCTTGAGTAATTTCCCCATCAGGAATGCTTTGTTTTTTTCCTGCTTGTTGAGTGAATTTCACTCCTACTATTCCAGATAAACCTTCACCTAATAATTTGCTCAAAACTTCTGATAAAAATTTGGGATTTTCTTCATAAAGCATTTTGAGAATCAGCAGACAATGATTTGTAGTCTGATTTTCTCTTTGAGAATAAGAAGGGAAAAGGCGAATATTTCTGCTCATTTCATTTGATTTTATTTTTTATTATTTGAAGATGTTTATTACAGCAGGGAAAAGGGAACCGCTGCAAAAACATTTCTGCTGTCTAAGATTAATCATCTATAGTAATAAGTAATAAGTAATAAATAGAATGTAAGGATTCAGCCGTGAGCTAGCCTCTTTTACTGCGGAATGCTCCGCAAACCCTAAAAGCTATCAGCTTCATTACCTTGTAATATCATGTCCGGATAAGAGCGTGATAAACAACTTTCTCCTTCTTTTCTTCTTTCTTCCCTCCTGAATTCTGAATTCTGAGGACTGAGGACTGAGTAGTTTATTTATAACTGTTCAACCGGACATGATATAAAGCAGGAAAAAGCTATTTAGAGATTTTATAGAATTAAAAGTATGAGTAAAAGTCTATCAGTTAACCTTAATATTCTCTCGAACTACATTATTTATTAAAAAGCTGAGAGCTGACCGCTAATAGCTGAATACTTACAATAGAATTAGGACTTATGTAAAGAAACCCGGTTTCTAGGATAAATTATTGTTTTTAACAATAAACATCTAGGATATACTAGGTTTCTGGATTCGCCCGTATAAGTCCTGTAGAATATTCCTTGTGGAAATAAACCCCGTTTCTTGTCTGACCAAGAAATAAGGTCTCAAGCCTCCTCCTTTTCAAGAGGATGAAAAAAATAAGCTTCAGTATTTCAATCCCGATCCAATAGCTAGGAGATACTGATAACTGATAACTGATAACTGATAACTGATAACTGAAATTACAACGCCCCTGCCGCAGTTTTGTCAAGAATACCCCCGGACAAATGAGAAGTAATGTTCATTACCTCCAATACGGGAGGTCCATCTGGGCCTTGAGGATAATCAATGACACTAACCGCCCCGTTACCCTGCTTAAAATTCCAGAAATGTTGGGGTTCCAAACCAAATAATTGAGAAAGAATAGCCTTATTAATAGCATCATGGGCAACTACAATACCAACACCAGAAACCGACCGAACAATCTCTTTCCAAGTAACCAGCGCTCTTTCCCAAACTTGCTGTAAATTTTCCCCCTCTGGCATTTGTACCGTTTCTGGAAATTCTTTCCACTGCTTCAATAACCCAGGAAAACCGTCTTCAATTTCTGACTCAAATTTTCCTTCCCAAAGACCGTGGCTAATTTCCCATAAACCATCATATAACTTTAACTCTACATCTGGGTGATGCTGCAAAATAATCTCCGCCGTTTCTTTAGGACGTAACATCGAACTACTTACAGCAAAATCTAGATGTACATCCTTGAGAAACTCGGCAGCTTGGCCAGCTTGCACCCGACCATTATCATTAAGTGGTACATCAATTTGTCCCTGAAATTTACCATCTCGGTTCCAGTCAGTCTCACCGTGGCGCACCAGTAACAACCGGGGACCTTGATGTTTATCCCTAGGTTTAGGAAACTTTTCACCAATCTGAGTAGTGAGATTCATTGATTCTAACTGTACAGATCCTCTTGGTTCATATTCTCCAGAAAAAGAGGGATAAGGAGGAGTAAAATTAAGTATATTAATGCCACAGTTAGATTGTTGAATTGAGTGGTAATAAGATGGTTGTATTCCCAAAGCTGTAGAAATGAGGCAGCGATTAATGCCATTATGGGCAACAACCAGAACAGTTTTATGAACATTGTTGGTCAAAATCTCTGGCCAAAACTGATGAGCTTGGTCAAACAGAGATAATACAGGAAAATGCTTGATTTGACCTTCTGGTGTTGAGACCTCCATACAGAGTTCGTGGGGACGGTTTTTCCATAAACTATAATCTTCTGGATATTTATCAATTACCTCTTCACGCAACATTCCTGCCCACAAAGGTAAATCAATTTCTCTTAAGTTTTCTTTGATTTCGATTGGAGGAGGAGAGTCTAAACAGGAGCAAATAATTTCAGCAGTTTGTTTAGCTCTTTGTAGAGGACTGCTATAGATAGCATCAAATTTTAGGTTTTGAAGAGCTTCACCTACCTGACGAGCAGTATTTTGGCCTGTCTCTGTGAGAACTGACTTATCAAGGCGACCTTGAATTCGACGTTCTATATTATAGGTGCTTTGGCCATGACGCACAAGGATAACACGGGTACTCATTGATAATTTCGATTATTGGGTTGGTTGGAAACTGTGGAATAGACTGCATTTTACACTGTTTTTGATCTTATAGCTGAAGGAAGTAAGGAAGAAGGAAGATAGTTTTTTCCTCATCAAGTCATTTCATTCCATCCGTAATAGATGAAGTGGAAAACCACAAACATTTTCATTTTATTAAGCTCCTGAAAAAAATGGCGCCTCAAAGGATTTTCGATTGCATTATCACCAAAATTCTGATAGAATAAAATTTATTGGGTACTACTCGCCCATATACATGACTATTTGTTCAACTATTTTTTCTGACTCAGAGGCGATCGCTCTGATACAGGAATTGTTCTGTGGAAAAATACCAGAAATATTTTCATCCTGTGAAGCACCAAAAAAAATGGTGGCTTTTTCCTGATCAAGTCATTCCATCCGTACCAGATGAAGTGGAAAACCACAAACATTTTCATTTTATTAAGCTCCTGAAAAAAAAGGCGCCTCAAAGGATTTTCGATTGCATCATCACCAAAATTCTGATACAATAAAATTTATTGGGTGCTACTCGCCCATATACATGACTATTTATTCAACTATTTTTCTAACTCAGAGGCGATCGCTCTGATACAAGAATTGTTCTGTAGAAAAATACCAGAAATATTTTCATCCTGTGAAGCACCAAAAAAAATGGTGGCTTTTTCCTGATCAAGTCATTCCATCCGTAATAGATGAAGTGGAAAACCACAAACATTTTCATTTTATTAAGCTCCTAAAAAAACAAAAGTCAAAAGTAATTGTATACTCTAAAAACTTTTACGCTACAGTAATTTCAATAGTATTGAATTAGGGAGATATGAATGACAATTAAAAAGTTAATTTTAACTATTCTGACTATTGTAGCGATCGCTTTTATTAGTTTTTCTTTAATTAGTAGTGTAACTCAGCCACAAATTCAAAGTCGTCTGGAGTTGTATCAGACAAATTTATTGTTGCACGCTGCGGAATGGGAGCCTGAAGATTTAGACAGTACAAATTTTAATCTAGCTAGTCAAGCTTTGATTGGTAATGACTCTTATCAAGCTGGATTAATACAGTACAAAAATGCTCGTGATTCGGCTCAAAAACAACTGGAAAAACAAGAAAATAAATTACAAATTTTGCCTTTAGAAGAGCAGATATCAGCACAAAAGCAACAGCTAAACGATAATATTAATCAGTTAAAAAATCTAATCAATGAATTTGATATTAGTATTGGCATTTTGCAAGTGGAAAAAAATCAAATCAATGAAGCTAGGCAAAGTTGGCAAAATTTAACTGATTCAGAAACAGCAAATCAATCTTTAGGAGAAACAGCAAAAGTATTAGCAGAAATATGGGGTAGACCAGCCAAAATTTTACCTAATGCAGAATTTTTAATCCAACAAAATTTAGATGGATGGTTTCGCTATCGTGCTTTAAAAGAATTATACAAATTACAGGAAAGACAAGAAGCTTTAGCAGAACTAGAAAACCAGGAACAAGAAATAGCAAAACAATCAGTATTAAAGTTAGCAATTGTTGCTGGTGTACCGGGAATGGGATTAGTATTCGGAGTAGGATTACTAATATTTTTAGGAGTGCAATGGTTGATTTCTGGAAAAGAATCTTTACTATTAAAAAATGCCGATTTACCTTGGAAAGTAAGTTGGGATGGTGAAACAATTTTACAAGTATTTGTCGTAGGTTTTTTCTTAGTCGGACAAATTATGATTCCTTTAGGATTAGAGATTTTTAAAAGTTTCACAAATGTGCAACCTGCAATGATGGGAGTTAGGGTACAAGCGGGGTATATTCTTGGTACTTATATTTTGTTTTCTCTGGGCGGTTTCTTAGTATTGTATTTATCATTAAAGTCATTTTTTCCCTTGCCAGAAGGTTGGTTTAAATTTGATTTACGCGGTGGTTGGTTTTTCTGGGGTTTAGGTGGTTATTTTGTAGCTTTGCCAATGGTAATTTTAATATCTCTAATTAATCAACAATTATGGCAAGGTCAAGGTGGCAGTAACCCTATTTTACCTATTGCTTTAAACGGGCAAGATGGTTTAGCTTTAACTCTATTTTTTGTCACTGCTTCTATTGCTGCACCAGTTTTTGAGGAGGTTATGTTTCGCGGATTTTTGTTACCTTCTTTGACAAAATATATGCCTATTTGGGGAGCAATTGTCGCAAGTGGTTTTTTATTTGCTATGGCTCATTTGAATATTTCTGAAGTGTTGCCTTTAGCAGTTTTGGGAATAATTTTAGGGGTAGTTTATACCAGGTCTCGTAATCTTTTGTCTTCTATGTTTTTACATAGTTTATGGAATAGTGGAACATTATTAAGTTTGTATATTCTAGGAAGTGGAAATTCTTAATATTAGGAGGGAATAGGGAATAGGTAACAGGGAACAGTTTACCGAATAATTAATAATTAATAGTTAATAATTAATAATTAAGAGTAGAAGCGTCAATAATTAATTATTCATTCAACAATTAAGGTTTAAAGCCTCCCTTTGTAATGAAGAATTAATATATTCCGAGGGCGAGTGCTAGGTAAATAGTTTATATATTGCTCCTAAGCGCCGTGATAGTCATTAATTATTAATTGTTAATTGTTAATTGTTAATTGTTAATTGTTAATTGTTAATTATTGAGGAGGGGTAATTATTAATTATTAATTGTTCATTGTTAATTGCTGAACAATTTCTTCCTTTTTCCCGCTTTCTCACAAACAGACTGTCAAAAATAAATTGTTTGATAGTCAAAATATTCTAATGTAATAGCTGATAAAGGAGTCAAAACATACTGTTGACCGAATAATTAATAATCATTAATTATTCAGCTTGATTAGCCTCCCCTTGGCTGCGCCACGAGCTGTCGCTCTACAAGGGGAAAAAATAATATTTCCTTATATTCAATTCCGTAACGGTTTTAACCAGAGGTAATTATCCATTAATGAACAACTTGTTCGTTATTCTACCTTCCTTCTTCCTTCTTCCATCCACATTCTTCCTTCATATCAAAAATTATGGAACAATGGATTAATAATTTTCAAGGTGAACTAGCTGCCTTAAGTGCAGCATTTTTATGGGCAATATCTTCCGCTGGTTATAGTTTACTTGGTCAAAAAATATCTCCCTTAAAATTAAATTTATTCAAAGGTTTAATAGCGATCGCTCTGATTTTTATTACTTTAATTATTAGTGGTAAACTTCAGACAGAACTAAACTTAGTTACGATTAATTTATTTCTAATGAGCGGTATTATTGGTATTGGTTTAGGAGATACTGCATTTTTTTCTGCCCTCAAAAATATGGGTGCAAGAAGAACTCTCCTGATGGCAACTTTATCTCCTCCAATAACTGCTTTATTAGGTTTAATTTTCCTAGAAGAACAATTAACTTTTGGTGCTTGGTGCGGAATTTTAATTACAGGAATAGGTGTAGCTTGGGTAATTTCAGAAAGAACTCCTGCTGCAGGAATTAATAATATTAATATCAAACAAGGAATAGTTTGGGCAATATTAGCAGCAATAGCTAATTCTAGTGGTGCAATTATTTCCCGTTTTGCTTTACTTTCCTCAGATATTACTCCTTTATGGAGTACCTTATTCAGATTAATTGGAGGCACAATTATTGTTGTATTGTTGTTGTTTGTACAGAGGATAAACCAGGGAGAGTTAGGGAAAATTAACTGGTCAATGAAACTTGTAGGAGGAATTTTTATTGCAACTTTTGGCGGTACTTATTTAGCTATTTGGTTACAACAAACTTCTCTCAAATTTGCTCCCGCAGGTATCGCTCAAACTCTTTTAGCTACCAGTCCAATATTTATTATTCCCGTTGCTGCTCAAATGGGAGAAAAAATAAGTATTAGGTCAGTTTTTGGAGTATTAGTGGCAGTAGTAGGAATTAGTTTGTTATTTACTTTTCAGTAATAAATTTTAGATAGGATGTTAATAAATAGTCAATGCACACTTTGGGAAATAAGAAGTAATAAGTGTAGGTTGGGTTGACGTAGGAAACCCAACAATAAGGCTTGGTTGAGTTGCTTCTGGGGATAAGCTGCGTTAATACTTAATTCTACAAGTGCTTACCAAATAATTAATCATTAATAGTTAATAATTAATAATTAAACACCTTGGTTTAAAGCCTCCCCTTTTTAGAGGATAAAATCAAAAATTTTCCTTAACTGTTAATCCCCTTCTTTTAAAAAGGGGTAATTATTAATGGTTAATTGTTAATTGCTAAAATTTTTAGGTGTGTCAGTATAGCAGTAGACTGACATATCTAAAATTGTGTGTTAGACAGATTGTTCAATATTTTTGACAGTAAGTAATTCTAGAAGTCTAACCCACCCTACTGGATTGTTTCATCTTAAATGGTGCGTTAGATCATGAGTGTGGGGAGGGTGGGGAGAAAAAGACACCTAGAAACAAAAATCTATTGCACAGTTTTAGCTGAAACAGTCCACTACTGGATTAACTTCCATTTAGCCTCTAGTCTTTCGTTTGTCCCCTAGCATTAAACCGCCCAGTCCTATCAAACCAAGGATTAAGCTTGGTTCAGGAACGCGATCGCTTGGTTGAGGAGGAGGCGGTGGGTCTACAACATTAAATGTTGCTATAGTCGCACAGTAGCAAGTGTCAGACCAAAAGTTGTCAAGATAATCCCAACCAAGGATTCCTGAATCGTCAGCCCAAAACCTAAAATAATCAGGATAATAGTCCATTTGATATGGAACCCAAACTTCATCCGACAACTCGTCCCATAGGCTAGTGGATACATAAGAATCCTCTCCTAAAGCATCTATAATGGCTTGCGCAGCCTTCATAGCTCCAGAGTAATTTCCCCAAAACTCAGGGGTTTTTCCTTCTAGCTCGATCAAGTCTCCTGTGTTACCAAACACATCATTAAAACTGCCAAACTCAAAAGAAACATCATACTCGGTTCCATCTATTGTCAAATCTTCAATTCCCGTTACCTTCTGAGTATCGCTTGGATCTTCGTATAATAAAGTAAATGCTTCTGCGGAACTAACACCGGAGAACAGTAATACTACAGTTGTAGCAACAGTAGCGAGGAGAGTTTTTGTTCGTCCTGTTATTTTCGTACACATTTTCCCTCTCCTGAGAAACTTTTCTTGTGGTACACTTCCAATCTAGCAAACTAATACAGCCGTAGTAATACTCAGTTACAAATATTGTTAGATGTTAAAATTTCTTGACTCTCCTGTATGGGGTTGGCATGGTATAATAGGCAAAGGTAATGCACACTTTGGTAAATAGGAAGGTAGATTGTAGTAGACCGACATATATAGAACCCATTTGGTATTTATTTTTTTATACATGATGGGGGTGGGGAGTGTGGGAAGTGTGGGGAGTATTTTTAATCTTTTCTGTGCTTTTTCTTTGATTTTTTCTTCGCAAGCAGGCCCCGTGCCTCAAAAATTTAACTCCCCCGGCGGGAAGTCCCGCGCTCTCCCACAGGGGAGCGTCGTATGGGAAAGCCGGGTGTTATCTGTGGGATTTTTCGTTATTTTTGATATAATAAGTAAAGTAGATATAAAGGTCGATTCTAGGATGCTACTGAAATATAAGTACAAGCTCAAACCACATAAAAGGCAAGCGGTGATTATATCTAACTGGTTACAAATGGCTAAGAATCAATATAATTATCGTTTAGCTGAACGATTGAATTGGTTTGAAGCAACGCGCACACCAGTTAATGCTTGTCCACTTAATGTTTCAGTAGTACCTGTAGAACGGATTTATCAAAATATTCCAGAATTTAGACTACAAACAAGGGACGGTAGAAAAAAAGACAGCAATGGTAACCCGATAACCAAGAAAGGGGATAAGCATCCGAACATAGTTAATGGTTATGTATGTTGGGAAACTGTTCAACTGGCAGACTTAGCACAGACTAAAAAACTATTTCCTGAGTATAAGTCCATGCACTCCCAGGTTCTTCAAGACGTTATCCAGCGTGTACAAACCACAATGGATAACTTTACCCAACCTGATAAAAAGGGTAAAACCAGTGGTAGACCGAAATTCAAAGGAAGGCATTATTATAACTCGTTCAGTTATCCTCAGTTATCAAATACCAATATAGTCAAAAATGCTAACGGTCGTTTTTGTGTCAATTTACCAAAAATTGGTTTAGTCCCCTTTGTGTACAATCGCTCAATACCAGAAGATTTCAAGGTTAAGACAGGTACAGTAATTCGTGAAGTTGATGGATGGTATATCAGTTTCACGATAGAAGATAAGACTGTACCTGTAGAGGTTGCAGAAATTCAACCCACCGAAGAAAACTCATGCATGTATTGACTTAGGATTGTTGCACTATGCTGTTACATCTGATGGTGAGTTTCTAGAAGTTCCTAAATTTTTCAGGCTTTCTGAGCATCGTTTGTCTAAACTTCAGATGAGATTAGCTAAGAAACAAAAACATTCCTTACCTTGGAAAATTCTCAAAGGTAAAATATCTAAGCTACATCAACTAATAGCTAGACAACGGTTAGACTGGCAATTCAAACTGGCTTATCATCTGTTTAGTGATGTAAGTGTTATTTTCATTGAAGACTTGCAGATAGCTAATTTAGTTCGACGTTGCAAAGCCAAATTAGGTCATAATGGTCAATTCTTACCCAATGGTCAATCAGCTAAGTCAGGATTAAATAAGTCTTTGCAAGATGCAGCATTTGGCCAGTTTATTCAAGTATTAGAGTATGTAGGCTGGAAACTTGGCAAGAGAATCATCAAAGTAGACCCAAAAGGTACATCTCAACATTGTTGGGAGTGTGTAAACAGAGTGTCTAAGAGCTTGTCAGAGCGCTGGCATTCTTGCCCTAGATGTGGACAGGAACTAGACAGAGACTATAACTCAGCACTTCTGATACAGAAAATTGGATTGCTATCAACACAGGGGGAGGACATCACCTCTGTTAAAACTGCGGTCAGAGCTTTTCTGGCTGAAGAATCCCGCGCTCTCCCCTAGGGGAGCCTCGGGAGTATGTCAATACAACCATCACCACCACCACTAACTAAAACATCACCTTCAGGAGAAATTGCCACTGCCAAGACTCCTAAATTATGACCAGTCAAAGTACCCAACTCTTCACTCGTACTCAACTGCCAAATTTTAATTAAATTATCTGCACCGCCACTCACCAAAGTACCATCGGAGGTGACTGCCAAACACCAAATACTTTGAGAATGCCCAGTCAAAGTACCTACTTCCAGACCTGTACTCAACTGCCAGACCTTAATAGTATTGTCATCGCTCCCACTCACCAACATTTCACCATCAGCACAAAACGCAACCGTACTCACATAACCAGAATGCCCCCAGAGAGTTTTAACTTCTTGCCCTGTCGCTAAATGCCAAAGCTTAATAGTATTGTCACCACTGCCACTCGCCAACATTTGACCGTCAGGACTAAATGCCACAGACCAAACCCTCTCAGAATGACCCCTGAGAGTATGAAGTTCGTTACCTGTACTCAACTGCCACAACTTAACTTCGTTATCATCCCCTGCACTCGCTAATATCTGACCATTGGGACTGAATGCTACAGACTCAATATCTTCCGAATTTCCGCTCAGAGTACGAATATTTTTACCTGTACTCAACTGCCAAAGTTTAATAGTTCGGTCGTAACTGCCACTAGCTAATATCTCGCCATCGGGATGAAACGCGACTGACTCCACATCGTCAGAATGACCTACCAAAGTAGCAATTTCTTCTCCCGTACTCAAGCGCCATAACTTAATAGTGTCATCATAACTACCACTAGCTAATATTTGCCCATCGGGACTGATAGCAAGACAACTTACTCCTTCTGAATGTGCTTGAAATTCATTAACTACAACAAAATTTTCTAATTTATGTTGCCGTTGTTTTGCTATTTTTTGAACAGGTGGAGATTTTGGTTTTATTTCCTCTTGTTGTTTGTCTTTTCTTGCTGCTAAAACTCCCTGAATAATGCCTAAGTTTTGTCGTACTTCTTCACAGTCTGGCTGCAATTTTAATGCTTGTTCATAGTCAGCGATCGCCTGTTCATATTGCCCTAATTGATTAAAAGTATTACCGCGTTTATTATAGGCATCTACCCAATTTTCATTTATCTGCAAAGCCTCGGTAAAATCATTAATTGCTTCCTGATATTTTCCGATTTGTGCGTAAATAAAACCACGATTATAATAAGCCTCTCCCCAATTTTGATTGAGTTTTATAGCTTGGTCAAAATCGCTTATTGCTGCTGAATAATTTTCCTTTTTAAAATTATTTAATCCCCGTTGATAGCAAATTTCTCTTATATTTATTTGCCTTGTTTCGCCAATAGCTTTTAAACATTGATTTAATTTATTTACATATTCCAAATCTTCCGTTTTTACCACAGATTCCATTTCTACTAATAGCAAAATTAATTCTTCTGGAGGTGAGGATAAACCCCGTAATTTTAACCAAGACTTTAGAGAATTTTCTATTTGTGTAATTGCCCAAACTTTATTCTGTAAATTTGCTAGACTTTGAGCTAAATCTAAAACTAATTCTGGTATCCAACCAGAACGTTTAGTCTCTAAAGCTTGATAAATTTTTTGATAATAGAAAATCACCGCTTCCATCATCTCATCAACTTCTGAAGATTCTGGCAAATTTTTGATTAAATTCGGCAATAATTCCGGCAAAATAGGAGGGAGATTATATTCAACTAAAAAATATTCATCTGCTACTAAGCCAGCAAATACACAATGATAAAGACTTAAAAATTTCCCTAATTCTTCAAAGTCTTTTTGATTGACAATATAAGTCATATCCAACTCACTAATGTCAATTCCAGCCTTTCTAAATTTTTGCTCTCGCTGTAATTTTTTGAGGTTAATTAAATTATTCCCAGCATACAGTTCATCAATTCTTTTTGCTTTTTCTCCAGTAGCAATTAACTTAGACCTAATTGCTAACCATCGACGCGCTCGGAGTTTAGCAGATTCATATAAAATATCTCGATAAGGTAACTTGGAAATAACTGGGTCGTAACGATATTTTGACCAACCCAAACTCCAATAAGCAATTCTAAAATTGAGATAATTACCATTAACTTCTGATTCTAAAACTAAAGTTGGCTGAGATTTTAAGACACCAAATAAAGCTTTAATACTAGCTTCACTATGAAAAGATTTACTTACCCAAGCTCCTGCTAAAAAATCAATTTCTCTGTCTTGAGCTGCATAATTTCTGAAAAATTGTCGTAAGCTTTCTGCTAAAGTTAATTCAAGATTGGGAAAAAAATTAGGAGAATTATTAGTTGCTTCAAGTCTATCAAATACAAGTTTTGGCGGAGCAAAGAAAACTCGCAGAGGCAGAATTTTTTCCTCTGGATGAGAGTTAATAATATCGGCAGCAACTAACCAGATAGGAGAATTTTCTAATCTTTTTTGTTCTTCTATAATTTGCAGAGAAGTTTCTCGTTGATAGGCGACTAATTCTCGTTGGAGTTCATAGTTTTGTTTGAGTAGTTCTATTTGAATTGCTTTTTCTTGTTCTAACAGCCATCTTGGAAAATCTATATTTGTTTCGAGTCTAGTAGTTTCGGTAATTTGAATAAATTCCTGTAATTCTTGGGAATTATCTGGAGTCAGTTTTTCTAAATCAAAGTTATCTTGATTTTGAATATATTCTAGTTTTAATTGTTCTAGTTGAATATTTTGTTGTCGTTGGGCTAAAGCTGGATTTTTTGTAGTTACTATAGTTGTAGATTTCCCATCTTTTTTAAGAGTAACAAATTTGGCTGCTTCTGCCACTGCTTTACTAACTGTTTTGAGAAATTTTAATACCATTTTTTTAGGAGGTAGGGAATTTATATCAAATCCGGTTGAATACTTATTATATAGTTGGAGGAATGGGGGAGTAGGGGAGAGGAGGAGTAGGGGAGATTGAATATTTAAGTCTAGTTATAAACATATACTATATAACCTGATTCTATATTAAAAGTCAAAAGTGCCCCCTTTAGTAAGGGCGTTTCGCTGCGCGACATATAAAGCGGAGCTTTGCGTTAGCAAATGCCATTCGCCCCTACAGATGGCATATAACACCATTTCTCAAAAACTTTTCTACATTTGATTGAGTAGGGAAGTGTAGGGACGTTTTTGCTGGCGCAAAGCTTTCCTATCGGAATGCTCCGCAAACGCTAACGACTAAGAGCAGACATGTTTGCGCAGCAGTCCGTCAGGATAACGCTGCGCGACATGGAAAGCGGAGCATTCCGGAACGGAAAACGCATTTTTGCCTTTGCAACGTCCCTACAGGAGAAGAAAAAATCAAGAATAATTAACATTAAATCACCTAAAATCAGCAAAAAATTTATGACACTAAAGTAATTACTTAATAACTGAAGTTTTCATCAAGTATAGCATTACTTTTGGTAATTGGTATAATTGTTTTTGTTGCATAAGTCCTGATTTTATAATCTAAAATTGATACTATAATAATTCCCGGAAATTCATTAAACTTATAGCAAGGTAAGCTAAAAATCATTTAGCTTTTATATTTCCTCTTGCCTTTCAGAAAAATTGGATATATCCTTGAAATGGTGAACAGTTTTTTATGAAACGTTCCGAAATTTTTTGATGAAATATCTATTTTTTTTAGGGAACAGATAAATTTACTAAAGTTGAATTAAACTACTATAGCAGTCGAAGCAAAGGTTAGGACATTTCTAAATCCTGTTTGCGGAGCATTTCCGCAGGAAAAACTCTTTAATATTTTGCTGTTCCCTGTTCCCTGTTCCCTGTTCCCTGTTCCCTATTCCCTATTCCCTATTCCCTATTCCCTAGCGCTACGCGCTATACAATTTTTGCTGTAAATATCTGCACCAATTAACAGCTAAATCAATATCTGTAAAAGGAATTTGGATATTTTTAGAATTAGAAAAAATAAACTCCAGAACTACTTTACCTTGACTTGGTGGATTTTCCGGATCTACTAAATTATTATTAACTAATAATTGTAGCGATCGCACATCTGACAAAGAAAAAGTTTCCAAATTAACAGGTCCCTTGCGTGTAGGTCTCCCCCAAGTTATACTTTCACCATTCTGACCCAATACTGCATAAATATCATATTTGGCTTTCTCAAAAGATTCTGCCCAAGCACGATAAGCTTCCAACTTTTGATACTCATTCCAACCAGCCCAAGCTAACCAAATAAATACACCCAATAGGGGCAACCACAATAAACCTCTTTCCATATTAACCTTTAGATTTTCTACTATATAGACTATTAGTGTAATGAAAAAACCGTCCAATACTGCAAACTCTAAGCTATCGTAGTAAAAAAGTCCTCAGTTATAGTGAATATCTCAAACAATGAAAAAATTTCTGTTTGTCTGCTTATTCTTAATTGGGCTTGGTTGGGCCTTATCTAATTTCTCTGGTTTGGCCAATAAAGGAACCTACGACTCAATTGTGTTAGACTTCCGTGAAGACATCGGAGTTACTAAAATTGTCGATGAAATTAGGACAATCTCTGATGAATACCAAGTCACACCTCGTCTAAATAGTGAATTTTCTTTATCAGATAATGTATATATTGTCAAGGGCGATCGCCAACTCCTCAAAAATTTAAGAAGTTCTCTAGGCAAATATACTGAATATATAGAACCAAACTATGTCTATAGCGCAGATGCCATAATCTTTGATAGTGGTGACGGCGTTCCTAACGACCCCATGTATGGGAAACAATGGAACCTCCGCAGCATCAATGTCGAATCTGCCTGGAATGAAACCAAAGGCGACGGCATAACAGTAGCAGTTATTGATACAGGTGTTTCCAAAGTTCCCGACCTGGAAAAAACTAAATTTGTAGCAGGGTACGATTTTGTTAATGACCGCACATCAGCCACTGACGACAATGGTCATGGTACTCATGTTGCAGGTACTATTGCCCAAGCTACCAATAATAATTATGGTGTAGCAGGTATTGCCTACGAAGCTAGCATCATGCCTCTAAAAGTATTAGCTGCTAGCGGTGGTGGAACAGTTTCTGATATTGCTGAGTCCATAAAATTTGCTGCTGATAATGGTGCAGACGTTATTAACATGAGTCTTGGTGGTGGCGGTGAAAGCCAAATAATGAAAGAAGCAATTAACTATGCTCACAATAAAGGGGTAGTTGTTATTGCTGCAGCAGGTAATGCTAACCAAAATTCAGCCAGTTATCCTGCTCGTTATCCCCATGTTGTGGGTGTCTCCGCTACTGACCCCGCTGGAGAAAAAGCTCCATATTCCAACTTTGGTGCAGGAGTTGATATTTCTGCTCCTGGTGGTTCCACCAAAGGTCAAAATGAAGCTGGCGGTATTCTGCAAGAAACTATTAACCCAGAAAATGGTAAGAGTGTATTTGCTTCCTTCCAAGGAACAAGTATGGCATCTCCCCACGTTGCGGGTGTGGCAGCATTAATCAAAGCTAGTGGTATTGAAGACCCAGAAGAAATCACCAACATTCTCAAAAAATCTGCCAGAGCTGTCAAAGAAGACCCATTAAATCATTTTGGTGCAGGTCAGTTGGATGCAGCAGCAGCAGTCAAGTTAGCAATTAAAGGTCAAATCACCTTCCGCGACTTCTTCCGGTGGTTGCATGATAACGGTTATCTCAATCCTGGTTTTTGGCTAGATGGTGGTGCAGTGGCGTTGTTACCAAAGCTAGCAATGGTATTAGGGTCTTATCTATTAGCTTGGTTGCTACGGAATTATTTCCCTTTCAGTTGGAGTTTTCCTCTGCATACTGGATTAGTTGCTGGTAGCAGTGGGTTATTTTTCCTGCGTGGTTTCTATGTTTTTGATTTGCCTCAATGGCCAATACGTGTGATGGGTAGTTCTGTACCCGAACTGGGTGGAGCAATTCAAGGTAGTGGTATTTTGAATCCCATTTTTGCTAGTGTTTTGATTCCAGCATTATTAATAGTGTTCTTATTAGGTAATCAGCAATGGAAGTGGGTAGCGATCGGTACTGCTATTGGTGTCGCTAGCTGTTTAATTGTGAGTGCTGTTGTCGATCCCGCAGTTTGGGGATTAGGTGCTGGTATACCTGCTCAGATTTTCTTAGTTGTGAATGCCCTGCTATGCTTAGGTTTAGCACGTTTGGCAATTAGAACAGAGGAAAGGTTAGCATGAGTATTACAGTGAGTGGTACTGTGGAAAAACAAGGATTTGGTACTGGTACTTGGGCGTTAGTGACTGATGGTGCAACTTATGAATTAAAGGATGCTCCTACCGAGCTATGTAAGTCTGACCAGAAGGTGAACGTTACAGGTGTGGTGCGAGATGATGTTATGACGATCGCAATGATTGGTCCAGTCTTGGAAGTTCAATCTTTCGAGGTATTGGAATAGGAAGTAGGGGCGAATGGCCATTTCCTAACGGAATGCTCCGCAAACGCCCCTACTATGGTCTACTGGCATGAAAACTGCTGTAAAAAGTCTCAAGAATGGCACAATTCTATGAATACACTAAAATATCAAACAACTATTAAAAACGGTCAACTTGATTTACCTCCCCTCGACTTACCAGAAGGAACAGTTGTCGAAGCAATTTTATTAACTTTCCTGGCGGGAAGTCCCGCGCTCTCCCGCAGGGGAGCGTCGTATGGGAAAGCCAGGGCCAAGATTCGGATACCTTCATAAGCTAAACGTTCCTATAGCCTTGACTAACTAGGTACATTTTGTTATAATCAAGCTCAATATACAGGGGGAGGACATCACCTCTGTCAAAACAGCGGTCAGGTTTTCCCAGACTGAAGAATCCCGCATTGTCCCGTAAGGGTAACGTCGGGAGTATGTCAATTAAAGAATCTGCTGAAACTGATGAAACAGACTATCTTCTTTCAACAGAAGCAAACCGTCAGCATCTTACAGAAGCTGTAGAATTACTCAAAAATTCTGACAATTATATTTATGTAGATCCCGCGAAATTATGAGGAAAGTTGTATTTATAACTCGGAATTTTAAAGCCCGCAATATGGGCTTTTTTTATTGCTTAATTTCTTGAGTAATCTCTACTCTTTTATCCAGAAAATAATCCTCATAAGGTTCTGTCACATTAACCCAAATAGTTGTTGGCATAAACCGGAATAAACGTCGTTTTCCTGAACCAAGAAAATATTTTTTGTCTCTTTTTGGTTTGCCATTTTTAGTGTATATACTATCAATTGCTTTATTGAATATTTCGTTTTCTGCTTCAATAACTTCAGCTATACCTTGGAAATAAACACCAAATCCCTCTCCACTCAATACTGTTGAATCATAAACAACTGCAAAAACCTGCCCATTATTAATAATATTTTGAGAGTGCTGATTTTCTGTCCATGATGACCAATAAAATGTGTAATCTTCATCAAAGCCATAATAGACAGGTGAGTTCCAAGGGCGTCCTTCTTGATCTACTGTTGCTAAGGTGAGATAGGTAATTTGATTGAGTATCTGTTTTGCTTTTTCGGTAAGTTGGTTGATAGGGGATGATATCTGCATATTGAAATTATCACAGCAATTTTATAAGAACTATCAGAAGTATTATAGATTCACTTGCTAAAAATTTCTTCTCTTAACAACTTGATTAGTTGTAATCACAATGACTTTGGAATTACTAGGAATGTGTTCAGTGATAACTGCCCAGGGAGAAATTTTCACATCATCACCAATTTTTACAGGGCCAAAAATTCTGGCAAAACTACCTACCTCGACTCTACTGCCCAAAGTTGGATGCCTCTTACTATCATAGTTTCCAGCTATAGTTTTTGCTCCTAAAACTACTCCTTGCAGGATGTAGCAGTCATCTCCAATCTCAGTTGTTTCACCAATTACAGTGCCGTAACCGTGGTCTACTATCAATCTACTACCAATTTTAGCTGCAGGGTGTATCTCAACACCCGTTTTTACTTTTGCCGTTTCAGATATTTTCCGTGCAATTATTTGTAGATTAATTACTGATTCAGTTGTTTCTAACATTTGTGAACAGCAATACAATGCGTTAGCAACTCTGTAGGATAAAACTGCTTGAAAGGAGAGATAGCTTTCCAGAATGTACTCTGGAGATTTTTTGGCAGAGGGATCTTGATTGGCAAAACATAATAAATCTTCATAAATCTTGTTACTAACCTCACAGATAACCCCATTGTTTTCTAGTTCAGTAACTAGGGAGATTTGTTTTTCTAAATTCTTAAAAAGGATATTTTTAATAGTTTGGTTGATCCGAGACTTAATATCTTTAAATTTAATAGATGCTGCTAATTTTTTATTTTTGGTAATAAAACTCATTTTTCCGCACAATGTAAATTAGTGGTAGGAGATTTGGTTAGGCGATGTTTATTCTTGACATTCACAACCAATAAAATTCTAGAACAGAGAAATCAAAACATTGTCGAAAATAGACAGCGAAGATCAATCTTGTCGATCTTCGACAAAAAATGTGGGGGCGAACGTTCGGTGTTGTAGGGGCGATTCGCGAATCGCCCCTACGATGTTTTGATCTCAATAGAGCGATCGCTCCAATACCCGATTTAGAAATGGCAATGTATTGTTTTGTATTATTGCTTATGTCGCAATAGTAGAGAACGAATACCTAAACCACCTAATAGAAATAGACCAAAAATTGAACTAGGTTCGGGAACACTACGAGATTCCGGGGAATCAAATTGAATATCATCGTATGTAATCCCGTCACCATCAAAAGCTGGTTCTATTGTACGAATTGTCGCAATAGGTACTGTACTCATAATACCGTAAAAAATGCGATTGTCGTAAATATTGTTACCAGTAATCAGACCAGGACTATGAAAACCAATAATCTCGTTAGCAATAACCTGACCGAAATTATCAAGAAACTGGACTTCTGTTGTATCATTGCCTCCAGAGCTTGTGTTTCCTATCCATAGTCCTGCTGAGAAAGAAGGGTTGGCAAGGAGAAAATCGAAATTGTCCGAATTTGCATTGTTGTAGTTTCCTAGAATGAATGAGGAAGACATAACGTTAGGCTTTGAATTTACATTGCCTGGAAAGCCCATGTCGATATCTTTGCCACTGAGTACATTTATAGGAAGACCTTCACGCTGAACAATTATCAGACCTTGACTCCCGAATTCGTCTCCCGATAAAACACCATTACCTGTTGGTAAATCATCAAAGTCAATAACAGTCAACTTTCCAGTAGAATTGACAAAATCATTGTGATCGAAAAACTCTAAAGTTGCTGCTTTTGTTTGTTGGGCAAAAACTAAACTAACTACAAGATTTACTGTAGTTACACAGGAAAACAGTTTTGCTTTCATATTTGAAATTGTTCCTCCATTTTATATTTAATTCAAGAAAGTATTAAATTGGTATTTTGGGTTAGATGTAGGGAGAAAGGTTAGTTTGCCCTAGATTAAATGTAGAAACTCCTCTGTAAAAATGCGGTTACTGTTGTTATTCATAACCAAGTCAAGTCTAACACAAGCTAATTAAAGCATTGTCGAAAATCGACAGCAAAAGATAAATATTGTCGAAAATCGACAAAAAATGTGGGGGAGAACGTTCGGTGTTGTAGGGGCGATTCGCGAATCGCCCCTACGATGTTTGTATCTCAATAGAGCGATCGCTCTAATAACGGATTTAGAAATGGCAATGTATTGTTTTGTATTATTGCGTATGTCGCAATAGTAGGGAACGAACACCGAAACCACCTAATAGAAATAGACCAAAAATTGAACCAGGTTCGGGAACTGACTCTGGTGGTGGTTCTGGGTTTATGATATCTGAGAGTCGCCTACCTGACTCGAAACTGGTATCAATATGTGCAATTTTATTCGGACTATATGAAAATTTGTTTTCATATATATTGATGGTGCGGTTGCCACCGTTTTCGTTTAAAACATGAGTCCCGATGGGTACGTTTGTTGTAGATAAACCCTGTAGATGATTGTAGAAAAAGTCAGAACCAACGGAGTTAGGAGCAAGTATGGAGTCGCCTACGAAAGAGCCGTTTGAGGTGATATGATGAATGCCAGTGAAAAAATTATCAAAGCCAAAATTAGCAAGAACTTGGTTGGCAGTGTAGGCAAAATCATTATGATCTGTGCCAATAAAAATACCACCTCCAACATCCTGTAGTGCTAGTGCTTGATTAACAGTCATTGCTCCAGCAGAAGCAGTCATAGTATTACTGGTTTTATTGCGGATGAAAAAGGAACTATCAAGGATAAATTCTGGTTGCTTGTTTACTGACCAAGTATTGAGAGCATCGAAGTCTGCTGCATTGAGAAGGGAAGAGTTATAGATGGTTGTATCAAACCAAATTTGGTCGTAATAGTCGATAGGTTTAGCATTGAGAAAAGAGGCGTTGTCAGAAAAGAAGATGATTGAGAGAATAATAAGCGTGTAAAGTTCAAGGAAAAATGTAATGGAATGTCCAGAATGCCACAGCCACCATATTCATAAAAATGGTCATAGGGCATGTAAGCAAAATTA
This sequence comes from Dapis hubbardiae BLCC-M172, assembly GCF_050016015.1. Classification (NCBI taxonomy): domain Bacteria; kingdom Bacillati; phylum Cyanobacteriota; class Cyanophyceae; order Oscillatoriales; family Microcoleaceae; genus Dapis; species Dapis hubbardiae. The sequence goes on along the minus strand of NZ_JBNHEQ010000253.1, from coordinate 11,472 downwards.
TATCTGTGTCAAGTGTGGTCGTCAGTTCATCACAGAATATCAACATAGAGGATACAGTGATGATGTCAAGCGCAACTGCTTAAAAATGTATGTTAATGGCATGGGTTTTCGTGGAATAGAGAGAATTACAGGAGTTTCACGCACAACTATTATGGATTGGGTCTTTCCTTGTGGGAACACTTCTACCAGATGCTTCCTGGGCAGAAACTATCCCAGAGGTAGGAGAATTGGATGAACTAGAAACCTTTGTCGGAAAAAAAAATAAAATCTGGGTCTGGACTGCTGTAGATCATTTTCAAGCCGGTATTTTAGGCTGGGTAGTAGGAGACCATAGTGCGGAAACATTTATGGTATTATGGCAGACCCTAAGTTCTGGTGGCAATGTTACTTTTGGGTGAGCGATGGTAATCCAGTTTATACTAAATTTATTCCCCTTAGAGATCAGATTGTTAGTAAGACTTACATGACTCGTGTAGAGGGAGAAAATACACGCGCTACGTCATAAATTCGCTCGGTTACATCGCAAAACCTTGTGCTATTCTAAGTCTGTTGAAATGTTAAAGCACTCAATTCGACTACTGATTCATTACCTTAAGTTTAAAGAAGTCCCTGTTCCCACTCTTTCACTATAATTCATCAAATAATCTGACAACGCCAGAAAAGATGCTAAATATCCTGAAACATGGGTTTGCACAAAATCAACGTCGAATACATTGCCATCTTCGTAGTTATCAACAAAGTCGGCGATGGTGCTACAAAAATCTTTTACGCTAGTAGTACCCCAACCACGGATAGAGTTTAGGTACAGAATATTGCTAGTTGCTGTAGCAGGTAGGGCAACAGCTAGTTGTAGAATGGCAAAGGAAACTAAAGGTTTGAACATTTTTTTGATCATCATAGGATTTGTAATGGTTAAGTTTTGGGTTAGATGTAGGAGCAAAAAGCTGTTTGCACAATTAGTTAGACGTAGGTTGGGTTAAGCGACAGCGCAACCCAACAACAAAGTTGTATCTGTTGTTTTTGGGTTTTTCCGTTGGAAATGCTCCGCAAACGTACCTCAACCCAACCTACGGTTAGATTAAATGTAGAAACACCCTCGGGTTACTGCTTTTATTCATAACTAAGGAAAGTCTAGCACAAGCCAATCAAAGCATTGTCGAAAATCAACAGCAAAAGATCAATCTTGTCGATCTTCGACAAAAAATATGTGGAGCGATACAATGCCTCGATAATTAGCTATAATTAAATTTTATGTTTGTAGTGCCCTGTCAAGCTTGAAAATGTGCATTAAAAAACCTCACCCCCCAACCCCCTTCCTATCCCCCCCTGCTCCCCTTTGAAAGGGGGGAGAGGATGGAAGGGGGGAATTTCTCCCCTCTCTTAGCAGGAGAGGGGTTGGGGGAGAGGTCTTAGTACGTTGCTCCATCCTAACCCACAATTTAAGGCTTGACGCGCCAGTAGTTTTGCTCTAACCCAGAAATATAATAGGTTTTAGGACTAAAGTCCAACTACGAACCTGTTTTAGGACTAAAGTCCAACTACAAGCTACATTATTAATTTTTTTGAGAAGCGATCGCTCCTATAACCGATTTAGAAGTGCTAATGTATTATTCGGTCTTATTGCGATATACGCAATAGTAGAGAACGAACACCAAAACCTGCCAAGGCAAACAACCTAATATTGAACTAAGTTCGGGTGATTCCTTTGATTAAATGTTGACCCTGATTAAGTTATAGCATTTCTCAAAAACTTTTCTATATTTACTTGAGCAGGAGAGTAGGGGTGTGGGTAGGGAAGTTGTATAACAAAAATGCGTTTTCCGTCCCGGAATGCTCCGCTTTCCATGTCGCGCAGCGTTTTGCTGGCGCACAACTTTCCGTTCCGGAATGCTCCTAATTACGCACTTCGGCTGTCGCCGACATATAAAGCGGAGCTTTGCGTTAGCAAAACGTCCCTACAGGAGAAGTAAACATAAGAATAATTAACGTTAAATTCCCTCAAATTAGCAAAAAGGTAATTTAGCTTAGATTAATTACTTAATAGTTGAAGTGTTACCTAAGTATAGCATTAATCCATCGGAATTGGTATTAACTAGAACCCGCCCCTACTATTACAACATTTTAGTTGTTCACGCCACTACTTATATCTCAATTATTCCTCCCTCTATTCAACTTATCAAGCTTTTCTAGAAAATAACTTTCTCGATATCCTCCCAATTGTCTCGATAATTCTAAACCTCTTTGAAAAGATGACATTGCCAAACCAAAAGCTTTTAACTGTGAATAAACTTGCCCCATGCGGTCATAAGTTTCCATCATCCCATAAACATTAACAAACTGTTGATCCATCAACAATTGCACCTTATATATTTCAATTGCTGCCTCTTTTTCATCCTGAGAAAGATAGAGAGCAGCCAAATTTTCTAAAGCATCACTAGCAGTTACAAACCGTTGAATTGATTGAGCAATATCATAAGCTTCCTGATAGTATTGACTAGCAAGATTAAGTCTGCCAAGTTCCTCATAATCTCCAGCAATAGATATTTTTATCTCTGGAACTTCTGTAATATTTTGTTGACCTTCGTAAAAATCTACCAACCTTTCTTTAGCTGTAATTGCTTGTAAAGGTTGCCCCCCTTGATTATAAATAAAAGCCAATTGTTCGAGAGTATTTACCTTTTCAAAATTACCACTTACGGGAGGATTTGTTGTTTCTATTTCAGATATTTCTGAACTACTCTGCTGCTGAACCTCCAATAATTCTTCATAGGCGATCGCTGCATTATCATAATCTAACCAATTCAAATGTATTTCTCCTATAGCGGTTAAAGCTTGTTTTAGCGTAACGACATCTTCTTGTTTCCTTGCCTCAACAATAACTTGTTGATAAACTTCAACTGCTGGATCTTTAGCTCGAACTGTATTAAATGCCGAACCTAATGCTTGTAACAATTCCAAATTAGGAGGTTCTTCCTCTTGAATTTCTGGTTGTAAAATTTCCAGTCTTCTTGTAATCCATTGCACCTGCAATTTTTGACTATTATTCCATGCTATTTCAGCAACTCTTGACAAAGCTGCCAACTCTTCTGCTTGACCAAGATAACGACGCAAACGTAGTTCTCTGTTCCAAATTTCAAAAGCTTTAGTTATTTCTCCTGCTCCTAATAGTCCTGCTGCTTCAACATTAAGTCTGTCAAGTTCTTGGGAAAGTTCTTCTCGTTTTTCTCCACTTAGAATTCCAGAAGTAGGAGGATTTGGTAATAGTGGATCTGGTTCAGTGCTTTCTAGGGGGTTAGGAGAAAATATATTTGGAGATTCTAAATTTTCCTCTGTTTCTGTTTGACGTTGAGAAATAATATTCATAGATGTTTTTCTGAAAGAATATTCAGAAAATTCAGGAGTTTTTGCCAAACAATAAGTTGAAAAGTAAAGGTAAAAAAAACTGCTAGTTAGAAGTAAATTTTTAATTTTGAGCATTTTTACTAGATTGTTTAATGGTTAAAGTTGAACCATTAATTATAATTCAATATAATCCAGTCTGGAAATCTGAACATAAAGATCGAGAAGCAGTAAGATTTATAAAAATCAAACTTTATCTATTGACTCGCTCTGGTAGCTTTAACACAGTCTGAAAACTAGAAAAAATAATCGCTTTTATTTAACTAAAACATGACTCACATTTTAACCAATAAACCCTGTTTTTGCTAGATATTTATCTGTTTAAACCAAGGATTTTTATCAGAAACTGGGTTTGTTTGTGTAATTCCTATAAAAAATATATGTTTGATGTGAATATTAATTTGACTTAAACACTTCTATCCTCTGCAATATTTACGCAAAGGCTCTCTATCTTTATAAATCAGTCAAGATATTGCTGTTAATTGCTCAATATTTTTCTAATTAATTTCTCACATTAACTACTCTTCTCCAATCCATCTACTATCAACTTGCTCGAATGTACCGTTAAAATTAAACATTGTTGCCGTTGCCAAAGTCTCAATCCAGACCGTCGCTCCACAAGAATGAGGTTTATCGGGTCGATAAACAATTTTACAAGGACCGTGAATCTCAATTTCGTGACCTCTGGCTAAAGTCTTGCTTCCTCGTTTAGCAGAAAGTACATAAAGATCGGTATTTTTATTATCTTTATTAACAGTAATATTAGGACGATTGAAATGAATAGTATTTTTGCCACAATGTCTACATGAGTGCCAACGGGGGTTAGGTCCGCGCTTTTTACGAGAAACTCTTGGCATTCCTCTATATAAAGGAATCACCCAAGTGCGACCATTGATTTTTCTGGCTCCTTGAATCCGACCTTCTTTGATTAAGACTCGTACTCTTTGAGTTGAAATATTCAATAAAGAAGCTGCTTCTGTCGTTCCAACAAACATGATTTTGTTACTATTGCGATATACGCAATAGTAAAATTTGCAGCATTTTTTGTCAATAGTGCTTAATATAATGCAAGTGGTATACCAAAACTTTCTCCTTTCTGGTTAGAGAAAGTTCTACCATAAAAGTATGAATATATTTAGGTTTTGATCTTCCCCTTTGATAGTTTTAAGGAATAGGGAAGATGGGGAGTAATATCATGCCAGATAATTAGGGTTTGCTGAAAAAGTCTTTTTTAAGGAGTAGGGGAGCGGGGTAGTAGGGGATTCAATAATTGATAATTACCGAATAATTAATAATTAAGAGTTGATATTCAATAATTAATTATTCATTCAACAATTAAGGTTTAAAGCTTCCCCTTTCAAGGGGATAAATAAAAAAAAATTTTCCTTTGAGCCAATCCTATCCGTTTCAAGAAGGGGTAATTATTAATTATTAATTGTTTCTGCTGTCGCAGACATGAACATTGTTAATTGCTGAACTCTACCTAAAAGGAAGAGGATTGAATAAAAGGAAAATAAATTCATTGTTTCTCTTGAAATAGAAGGCTTTAAACCTTAATCATTCGGTAATTTTTTTCCAAAACTCTTACCCAAAATGCTAACTTTTTGAAGATGAAGAACTGAAAACCAGGTACTTTTTAAAGACCTAAAATTGCTCAAACCTTTATCTCCAAATGCTTTGAAATTTAATTAGCAAGCCCTAATTAGTAATAAAAACTTGCTGCTCTTCCCTCCTGACTTATGACTTATGACTCATGACTCCTAACTCCTGAGTTCCATTAATACCTAATTCTCGGATCGATATAAGCATTTAAAATATCAATAAAAATACTAGCCACCACAACAATACCTGCAAAAAATACGACTATTCCTTGCACCGTCGGATAATCTCGCGAACTAATTGCTTGATACAATCTATTTGCCAAACCAGGCCAAGAAAAAGTTACTTCTGTTAATATTGCTCCTCCTAATAAAGCAGCAAAAGTTAATCCCAAAACCGTAATTACTGGAATCATGGCATTTTTCAAAGCATGAGCAAATAATATTCTTAATTCAGAAATGCCTCTTGCTCTAGCAGCTTCCACATAATCAGCTTGTAATGTTTGTTTGAGATTAATTCTTACCATTCTTTCAAAAATACCACTTAGCAAAATTCCTAATGTTAAACTCGGCAAAGCTAAATAATATATAGTTGTGAAAAAATGACCGATATTTCCACTTAAAATACTATCAATTGTATATAAACCTGTAATGTTTGGAGGTGTATTTTCACCAATAGGAAAACGAGTACCTAAAGGAAACCATTTTAACTGTACGGCAAAAATTAATTGTAAAATCATCCCTGCCCAAAAAGGCGGAACTGCATAAGTAAAAATTCCAAATAAACGCCCACCAACATCTAATTTAGTATTAGGATGAGAAGCAGCAATAGACCCAATAGAAATTCCAACAATTAGAGCGATCGCCATACTAAATACTGCTAATTCTACAGTGGCGGGAAAATGATTTTGAATAATTTGCCAAACTGACTCTCCACGAGTAGTCATGGATGTACCCAAGTCAAAACTAAGTAATTTTCCTAGATAATTAAAATATTGTTTCAGTAGTGAACCATCTAAACCAAGTTGAGACCGGAGAGCTTCTTTAGTAGCCGTTGAAGCTTTTGGGCCAAGAATAGCATCCACAGGGTCTCCTGGAGTTGCTCGTAATAATAAGAAAACTACAGTGCTAATTGTCCATAACATTAGTGGTGCCAATAGCAAACGGATTAATATATAAGAATAGAGAGCTTGAGAGCGAGACATTTCAGTTATCAGTTATCAGTTATCAGTTATCAATTATCAGTTCCGACCGCTGAGGTTAGAGGCTTAATTTCAGTTATCAGTTATCAGTACCGAAGTCAAAAGTCAAAAGTAATTGCTTTTATTCCTGGTTAAAAAATACTGAGCTTTTACCAAAGTCAAAAGTTAAAAGTTCTAAGTAATTACCTTTTATTCCTGATTGAAAAACATGGAACTTTCACGGCTATTTTGCCAGACTAATTATTATATCATCTCTAGTTAAACTTGAATTCTATAATCTCTTAATTATGACTCCTAATTTTTAGACTAACTACTAATTACTATTCTCTACTTAGCTAAAGCTTAAACTATTAATTAATTAACACAGACCAAATAACCTCTGTAATAATTATTAGTTAGCATTTTAATTATTCTTATGTTTACTTCTATCCCACTCCCCTACTTCCCTACTCCTCTAGTTCAACTTGAATCATATAATCTCTTAATTATGACTCCTAATTTTTATACCAACTACTAAGTCCCTATGCAAAATTAATTACCTAGTCAAAACAGAAAATAATAAACGCTGTAACAGCCGAATTCTGTAAATGCAGCGATTTATTATTACCTTAAAATATGTGTAATTAATTTTGCACACCTACTCAATTACTATTCTCTACTTAGCGGTACTTTGGGATTTTTAACACTGAAAATGGCTTTAAGCCAAGTATTAGCAAGGGAAATACCTGAATTGCTCAAAATAGCCGAAACCTAGATATTTTAATAAAAAAATTAATTTAATGTAAAAACTTTACTGTATCATATTTTGACTTTATTTTTAACCTATTTTTTCCTAAAGTCTCGTTAGGTAAAGCTTCAAATATTTAGGACTTATGCAGAAACCGGGTTTGTCAAGGAAGCTTGGTGGTTTGAGAGACAATAATCAAGTAATAAACCCGGTTTCTTGCTTGGTTTGCGTAAGTCCTGATATTAATTAATTAACACAGACAAAATAACCTCTTTGTTGACATCCTCCCGACGCTGACCTGCACCTGCAGCGCGGGATTCCCATCCATCAAAACAACCGAAGATAATTATTAATTAGGAGCATTTTAATTATTCTTATGTTTACTTCTCTCCCACTCCCCTACTCCCTACTCCCTACTCCCTACTACCTATCTAAAAATAACATCAGCAACTCTACAAACTTCAGACATTTCTTTAACATCGTGAACCCGTAAAATATCTACAGATTGAGCGATCGCTGCCACACAACCTGCTGCAGTTCCCCAAACCCTTTGTTTAGCATCAGGTTGATTTAAAATTTTACCAATAAAACTTTTACGAGATAATCCTAATAAAATCGGACAATTTAAACTTTTAAATTTTGACAAATTTCGGATAATTTCTAAATTTTGTTCGTAATTTTTAGCAAAACCAATACCAGGGTCAATAATAATTGTCTCTCTTTCAATTCCTGCCCTAATAGCCACCTCAATTCTACTCTGTAAAAACTGATAAATTTCCCCAATTAAATCTTGGTAGTCTGTCAATTTTTGCATTGTTTTTGGAGTCCCCCGAATGTGCATTAAAATAATCGGCACTTTCAAAGCAGCCACCACAGAAAACATTTGATTATCATAAGTTCCACCAGAAATATCATTAATTAAATTAGCACCAGCTTCAACAGATTTTTCTGCAACTATCGCCCTAGTTGTATCAACAGAAATTGGGATTTCAGCACAAATATTTTGTTTACTTCTTAACAACTGAATTATTGGTAAAACCCGATTAAGTTCCTCATCTATAGAAACAACTTCAGATCCTGGTCTAGTTGATTGACCGCCAATATCAATCAGATCAGCACCTGCCTCCACCATTTTTTTTACCTGCATTAAAGCTGCTTCTGGCGTATTAAAATCACCACCATCACTAAAACTATCTGGCGTTACATTTAAAATACCCATTATGTAGGTACGTTTTCCCCAAACAAAACCTTCAGCTAAACTCTCCATTTTTTCTATTCCTTGTTTACCGAATTATAGCAATTACCATGCATTAATGCTATACTTGGGTGGAACTTCAATTACTAAGTAATTCAGACAAGCAGAATAATTTTTTTGATAATTACTGGCTGGTTAATATCAATTATTATTATTTTGACTTCTCCCATACGAACGTTGTATGCAACGTCCTACACTCCCTCACTCCCCTACTCAATAAAATGTAGAAAGGTTTTTGAGAAATGGTATTACTCTTTTATACTAATTCCTAAAAGTAACGCTATACTTGCTTCAATAATTATGCTAATTAATTAATTATTAATTATTAAGAATGCATAATTACCTCTTAATTATCAAGAATAGGATTGGCTCAAAGGAATTTTTTGTTCTTCTCTTGGTTGATTGGATATGGCGTTAGCGGAGCGGCTCTGTTAAGAGCAGGAGACCCGCTCCTACGGACCCGCTTCGCTAACGCCATCCCATCCTAACGGACTGCTCCGCAAACAACCGCTTTTTTATCCATGAATGGAGAGGCTTTATAGCTTAATTTTTCAGTAACAGTTCAGTTATTAACTAATTTGAAAAAACATAATCACTTTTTTGCTAATTTTAGTCAAGTTAATGTTAATTATTCTTATGTTTACTTTTCCCCCACTCCCCTACTCCCCTAGTCAACAAAATGTAGAAAAGTTTTTGAGAAATGGTATTACATGAGGTAGGAACGTTCCATGGAACGTCCCTATATCCAGGGGAAGAAGGAAGAAGGCTTTAGTTATCTAGGAGAGAAGAAATAAATATTGAAAAAAAAGGGAAAATAATAGAGATAGCTGTTAAAGTTATGGTGAAAAATAATTAACAAATAATTTTGTCTTCGCCTATTCCCTAATTCCCTAATTTCCTAATTCCCTATTCCCTATTCCCTATTCCCTATTCCCTAATTTTGATAGTTAACCAGACGAGCAAAACTATCCGGTTTCAAACTTGCACCCCCAACTAAAGCACCATCAATTTCTGGTTGTGCCATAATTTCATCAACATTAGTAGGTTTAACAGAACCACCATATTGAATAGTGACATTAGGATTAGTCAACTTACCACGAATTAAACCAATAACTCGGTTAGCTTCTGTAGCTTCACAAGTATCACCAGTACCAATGGCCCATATTGGCTCATAAGCAATTACTAGATTTCCTTGATCCACATCCTTTAAATCTTTGTCCAACTGAGAAAATATATGTGATTCTGTCTCTCCCGAATCTCTTTGTTGCTTAGTTTCTCCCACACAGAGAATAGGAGTTACACCATACTTCTGAGCAGCTTTTAAGCGCAAATTCACTGTTTCATCAGTTTCGCCAAAATATTGACGACGCTCACTGTGGCCAACAATTACATAACTAACTCCAACTTCCTTCAGCATTGAGCCAGAAATTTCTCCTGTGTAGGCTCCCTCGTCTTCCCAGTGAATATTTTGCGCACCCAACTTGATCCGACTCCAATACAAACTTTTTGACATAAAATCTAGTGCAGTGAAGGGAGTGCAGAGAACTACTTCACGTTCTTCGGGGGTTTTTGTTAGTTGAGACATCAAACCCAGGAGAAACTCTTTAGCTTCTACTTGGGTTTTGTACATTTTCCAGTTGCCAGCAATTATAATTTTTCTCACTGTTGATTTTATACACCTCAAACTCGACTATCTGCAAAACTCCAGTCTAAAGCTTTATGGGACCTTTTTCTAGACCGCAAAAAGTAATTGCTTTGCTAGTCAGGATTTTGTTTGAGTTTGTTGGTTGATATAACGTTTGTCCTACTGGCCAAATTCCAACCGAGCTTGCTCAACTATTTCTGCTGTTACTATTTGTGATTCTGTTTCTCTGGCCAATTCTTCGATTCTTTGTCGTGCCTGAGTCCGAACAAAATAGGGAATCTTTTTCAATTTAGTCTTAGCTTCAGGGGTCCATTGTAATTCGTTTGTGAAATTAGAATTATTCATAATTAGATTTTGTAGCTTTGTAGCAAAGATTTATATATGGCAAGGATTCAATTCTCGCTTATATTGATATTCTCTCATTAATGGTTGAGTGAGGTTTACCTTTCTACAACTTAAGCATTTTTTTCACATTACACCGAAAAATATCTTGTTATACCAATTTCATAAAATAGGGAATAGGGAATTAGAAAACAACTGTACTGGCGCGTCAAGCTTAAAATAGTGTATTAGATTTTTAAGTAAAAGCTGGTATTGGTGAAATAAGGTATGAAATTCTTATGGTCGTAATATTAATAGTAAGGAAAAAAGCTGTTTGAACTCCTAACTCCTAACTCCTAACTCCTAACTCCTGACTCCTGACTCCTAAAAATCATACAATCATTCACCAACGCCTAAAAGGTTTGAAAAATAAGCATCCTGCCATTTTTCTCAAGTAACATTTAAGGCTTGACACGGCAGTACCTAATAATACCATTTATCAAAAACTTTTCTACATTTAATGGAGTAGGGGAGTAAGAGAGTGTACGGACGTTGCATAAGGGCGTCCGTACGGGAGAAGTAAAAATAAATAATAATTAACGTTAACTTACCTAAAATCAGCAAAAAAATTATTCTAATCAAGTAATTACTTAATAACTGAAGTTCTAATTAAGTAGAGCATTAATGCATGGGAATTGGTATAATAACAATTTGAAAAAAGAATGTTACGAATAGTAAGGGGAATAAAAATATTTTTCAGAAGATATCTCTTTGACAAAAAAGATAATTTCCGATCTAAAACATGGTATTAAAGGTATTCATTCTGACTGCTGACTCCTAAAAAATCCCCTACTCATTTGTAGCAAACATTTATTAAAATTGTATAACTTTGGGAATTGCTATATGTACCTCATAATTTCGGAAACTCTTGTAAGTCTAGGGTAGCCATAACCTTTGACTTTCAGATTAAGAAATACTTGCTCTTATCATTTTATGTAGCTGATGCATAAATCAACTAATTATTCATAAAAAATTATTCACAAAAGTATGTTTTATGAATAATTTTTTGGTGATGATTTTTTGAGGGGATTATACCAATTACCAAAAGTAATGCTATACTTGACTCACACTTCAGTTATCAAGTAATTAAAATAGATAAAATAAATTATTCCCTAATAATTAGTCAGTTAATGTTAATTATTATTATGTGTACGGACGCCCTTATGCAACGTCCCTTCCCCACACCTCCCACACTCCCGTACCGACGCCCTTATCGGGACTTTAGCAAATTTCAAGCCCAAACAAATCCCCAACTCTCTTTATGA
>NZ_JBNHEQ010000252.1:0-4070 GCF_050016015.1 Dapis hubbardiae BLCC-M172 | reverse complement strand
CTTATTCAAGTTTTACCATCTTTGCATACTACATTTTGTCGTGCGGAATGTGGGACATAAGCGTGAGAATCCCCGTGCCAGAGAGCCGGGGAGTATGTCAACCTTTATGAAAATTAGTTACTACACCCAAAACCGAAGCAGCAGAAATCTTTAATCCTTCTATAGCCTTTGTCAACATTGAACGGTCTGTCTTGTCAATAGCCACCACTAGAATAGTTCCATCAACATCAGCTGTAATTAGGTTAGCATCTGCCAAATCAACTAACAGAGGTGTGTCATAGATAACTAAATCGAAAAAGGCATTAAACTGCTCCATTAAATACTTTCTTTTCTGAGATGAAAGTAACTTAATAGGATCTGGTGGAACTTGACCCGCCGTTAATATAAATAGGTTTTCATCTTCTGGCGATCGCTGAATAGCATCATTAAGGCTAATATCTGTAGAAAGAGTATCACTAAACCCCTGTAAATTAGGTAAACCAAGTCGTCAATGAATCTGTGGGTTGCGTAAATTAGCATCTACTAATAATACTCGCTGACCAACACTAGCAGCAATTTGAGCTAGGTTGATAGCAATAGTAGACTTACCATCTCCTTTCATAGCCGAACTAATAGCTAAAGACTTAACTGATGAATCATAATTTAGTAAACTGATATTTGTATAAAGAGAGCGAAAAGCTTCTAACACAGGTGGAGAGTATGTCAACTTGAGTTTGCTATCGGTCTCAACTAAATTATAAAAGCTAGTTAGCTTGGTATTTAAAGACTTTAAAACTACTAAATGCTTCTGTTTTTTTGATTTAATCAGTTGTCTCCTAAGTTCTTTTGCTAAAGGAATTACACCTAAAAGAGGCAGTTTAGTAGCCACTTGAATATCTTTCGGCGTGTGAAATACTTGTATTATAACTTCTATTAAAAAACCAGAACCTATGCTCAGTAATGTACCCAAAACTACTACCAAAGCCAACTTGCGCTTAGTGTCATCTTTCGCAATTGACTTTAGGTTCCCATTTGCATCCCGCTTAAGAATTGGTCCTTCAATAATATCCCAAGGTACTTCTTGTTGTGCTGCTTTCAAGTTAAAATCTTCTCTTTTAGCTCTAAACTCATTAAGAGTCTGATTGACTACTTTTAATTCTGTCTGTAATTCTGAGTATAGACGAGCAGCGATCGGCAATTCTTTAATTTGTTGTTCTAGACGATTTTCAGCAGCAAGTATAATTTTATATTTTTCCTCTAAACCCTCAAGTTCAGCATCTATATTTTTCATAATTTTTTGAGCTTCTTCAAACAAGAGGGAACGCAAATTTGCTTCTTGTTGGCGTAGAGTTCTGAGGATAGGGCTATCATCACGAAGTAGAGATAATTTTTCAGCTATTCTTCCTTCTACATTTTGGAGCTGTTCAATTAATATTTTATAGGCACTGGTTCTATCAGCCAAAATAGTAGTAGCATTTCCTTCCTCTAAGTGTTTTTGTATATTAGCCTTGACAACTTTAGTATTAGCTATTTGAGCTTCGAGGTTTAATCTTTTTTCCTGAAGAAGTTGTTGCTGACGATATAAGCCAGGAGCATTTAATTCTGGATCTATAACATTATAACGCTGCCGTACATCTTGAATTTCTTTTTTAAGATTATTAGCTCTTTCTTCTAATCCTGGAAGTTGATCTTCAATAAATTTAATCCCATTTTTAACCGTAATTAATCGTTCATAACCGCTGTATTCTAGATAAACTAAAGCTAGTTTATTAATCAAAAATTCTACTCGCTCTGGACTTCCATCCTGATAACGTACATCTATAATTTTAGTGCCTCTAGGTACTGGTTTTGCATCTTCTACCATAACCCGACTAATTTGAAGATTACTAATTACGGTATTATAAGCTACATCATCATTTTGACTGTTCATTTCCTCAATAATTGGCCCCATCATTCGATCGCTCTTCAAAAAACGAACCAGGGAATCATAATCTAAGGTATCCTTTGTAGTTTGGAAATTTTTAGCAAGAGTTTCACTACTTATCGCTAACCTGTCTAATTGTGCTTCAGCACTAATAGGCTCTACCAAAAGCTTAAAATATCCTTCATAAACTGGAAGCTGACGTCGCCCTAACAAAACGATTACACTACCTAAACTGCCGATGACTGTTATTGCTATAAATATTATGATCGGTGCCCTTCGACAGAGAACCCCAAACAGCCAACCTATATCCAACTGTTCCTCATTATCATCTTGGGAGTTAGCTGTGAAACTCGGAGGCAATACAGCACTATCTTTAGATAAAAATTCTCTATAATCTTTTTGATCTTCCATATTTCTAGTGAAGCTTTATAATTAAATTTTAATAGTCCTAAAAATAGTTAAACATTAGAAATATTCAGTGACTCTGGTCTTGCCTATTGTCTGTTTCTTTTTTCCTACATCATACTTTTTCACCACTACCTAAAATTCTCAGCCTATTGTCTTAGCTATTACCTTGGGGTTAAACCAAAAGCTTGAATAATTCTCACAAAAGGAAGCACTGAAGCACCTAACAAAACATTTATATTATCAGAAAAAACTGCTAAATTAGAACGACTAATTATAATTATATCTTGATTTTTGAGTAGGGGATTTACTTGTTCATTTAAATTAGAACGACTAATTATAATTATATCTTGATTTTTGAGTAGGGGATTTACTTGTTCATTGATTCCTGCGGCTAGATCGATCTCTATTTCTCGTTTAACTGCACTCCCATTGCGATTAAGGCGAATTAGTTGAACCAAGCCTCTCTTTGCTCTTGAGTTCTCTCCTCCTGCTGCTTGCAAAGCCTGATTTAAAGTTGCACCAGAGGGAATTTCTATTAACCCTGGTCTGACAACTTCTCCTACTACACTAACTTGAATAGTAGTAGGAACAAAATTCGCTTTTGCAACTTCAGTAACTTCTGCTGGCCTAATGTTAGTAGCTCTAGGAACAATAATTGTATCTCCATCTTGGACTATAGTATCTTGATTTAGATCTCCTTGTTGTAAGAGTTTCCATAAATCTATGTTGATAATTTGTTCTGTACCAATACTGGTCAAACGTTTTAGTTGAATTTGACGCAGAGCTGCTGATGACTCTACACCTCCAGCAAGTTGAAGGGCACGGGTAACAGTTGGCAAACCTCCGAGCCTGATTTCAATGGTAGTATTTCCTCCTTGGACTACATAGCTTCCTGGACGTTTAACTTCACCTACTACTACAACAGAACGGGGTCGATCTATATCGGTGGCCAATTTGCTCAATGCTAACTGACGTACTTGTGTTAAATTAGAGTCATTGGCAGTCGGAATAAAAATACTATCCCCATCTCGCAGTGTAATATTTTGACAACGATCCCCATTTTCTATAAGTTGCCACAAATTGACTTGGAACTGTTGTTCCAAAGAAGCGAAGGTATTCAGCTTTAATGGCCTTAGTAAATTGTTGAATCGTTAGGCCAGCTACTGATATACTGCCAATCATAGGCATAGATATAGAAGCATCTGCTGGAATCAAATACTGGTCATTTAATTCTTCTAGTTCTAAAAATTTAACATTGATGCGATCGCCTGGTCCTAGAATATAGTCCTCTTCCAATTCAGGACAGCTTAGGGTTAAGGTATCTGTAGCTTTCTCTTGGGCAGGTAGAAATTCCGCGCGACTAGAAGATGGCCAAGTAATAAATGCTAAACCTAGCAGACTCAGACTCAAAGCTGGGTCAATTATTTTTTTGGCAAAACCTACATAGACCATATTTATTCTAACCACTAGGGATATACTCAAACTTTTAGTCAAACTTAATCATAAATTTTAGCATTTTCGAGCAGCAGTCCCAAAGTACCGTACTAGAAATATAGGCAGACAGGAAATCTTAGTATTCCCTCATAGCAGCGATTATGAAAAAGTTACTATTGGAGCCGATAGTCCTCTGTGTATTAATACCTTTAGGATTAGTTTGTCTACTTTTAGCCTTTCAAATGGCTAGCAACAAAAAACTAGCTCCGAGTTAAACTAAGCCAGGTAAGTTACCCTACCCGACTCGTCTTCAGAACCGGACGTG
>NZ_JBNHEQ010000251.1:17993-50572 GCF_050016015.1 Dapis hubbardiae BLCC-M172 | reverse complement strand
GTAGGGAGTAGGGAGTAGGGAGTAGGGAGTAGGGAGTAGGGAGTAGGGAGTAGGGGGAAAGATATGTCTAATAAAAATAATTGTGATTATCTAAGCTAGTTAATGTTAAATATCTGTTATTTTTATGTCCTGAAAAATGCTAATAAAGTAAGCATTTCCTGCGGAATGCTGCGCGACATGAATGCGCAGCGAAGCAAGCGAAACAGCTATTAGCTGTCAGCTCATCCTAGGTCATGCTACGCAAACAGCAATAAAAATGAATGAAGCAAGAATTCGTTTAACTCATACTATATTTTAAACCCATAAATTGAAGCACAAGAACGAAGAGTTTGGGTTTTCAACCCATACAATTCATATGGTTGAAAGCTGTTAAGGAAGTTCCTCCTACGGAGGCTAGCTGATAGCTGAATGCTTACCTAATAAATAACTATAGCAAAGGCAATTATTATATCAAATTCATGCCTAATATACTTAATATACTTAATACTTAAAGTAAAATAAGTACAGAAATGTTAATATATTTGCTGCCCACTATGAGGTGAAGTATTTAATTATGTTATGCCATTGATATAAAAATAATTTCTTGAAGAAGCAGTCAGGAAATAGTAATCTTTGTTAGTTGGGAATTCAACCCCTACCAATTGTAGAGAACCCAGGTAAAGGTGGCAATTTAAACCCTATAAAGCTTTCATCTAATAGTCAGGTCTAAATTACCAAAATTACTTCTTAATGATGACTTATAGGTGTTCATTCAGCATCTCCCTCAAGAGAAAGCTGTTCAACTTAGTAAGCTCTATTTAGTCAATTTTGACTTTGTTATAGTTTCATAAAAAATAAATAATATCAATCCATATTTCCTAAATCCTAACTCCTAAAAACCCAATGCTTTGTCGCAATATTTTTTGAAACTGGCATTACATGATTATCATCCCAAATAATTGCAAATTCTATGAATTACACACCAACTTTGAGTAGAACATCTCTTTTTGAATTAGCACACTCTGGTGATTTTCAGGCTATTAGTCACTGGATTAATAAACAACTAAAACCCCAAGGAATTTCAGCTCGTATAGCTAAAGAAACTACTGGCTCTCTTGGCTCTCTACAAGTTTTAGTAGAATTTCAGCGTGAACCTCCCGTAGATAAATTAATTAAGTTTATCTGTCATCAACTTGCTCAAGTTAACTCTCCTCTACTAGAAAGAGTAAAAATTGTGGGGCGTTTGAGTGGTTCACCCAACATACTGTGGAAACACTCTGTGAGAATTAATTCCTCTACAAAAAGAAACTTAAATAAGCAATCTAATTTGGCAAACAAAACTGATAACCTGAAATTTCAAACATTTCGCTCTTTAATGTTAATAGGTTCAGCTGTAGCAGCTTTTATTTTAGGTTGTTGGGTAAGTTATTATTCAGTTCTATTAAGACATTCAATTTCAGATAAGTGGGTAGAAACTGCTACTGAAAAAGTACAAGTAATTAATCATAAAAATATAGCTAACCCAAACGATGATACTGTCACCTTAATGTTTGGTGGAGATGTTAATTTATCTCATCCAGTTTCTAATTTAATCAAAGGAAATTATAAGTTACCTTTTGCGAAAATGGATGAATATAGAACAGCAGATTTGGCTATAGTTAATCTAGAAAATCCTCTAACTCGTTCTACTCTCAAAAGTACAACTCAGCCAAAAGAATTAACAGTAGATCCCAACTATGTTAAGGTATTAACTTCCGGAGGAGTCGATCTGGTAAATTTAGCTAACGATCATACTATCGGTTATACAGAAAAAAGCTTAGTAGAAACAATAGAAACTCTAGAAAATGCAGGTATTCATTCTTTAGGGGCTGGCAAAACAAAAGAAGAGGCGAGAAGACCAAAAATTCTTGAGGTTAAAGGCCAAAAGATTGCATACCTCAATTATTATGATACAGATATTCAACCAACTGCTGGCTCGGTAAACATTAATATTCGTAATAATGATCAGATAGCTTCAGATATTCAAAATTTGAGAAAGCAGGTAGACTGGATAATTGTTAATTATCATTGGGGAGTTGAATTATCAGAATATCCTGGAGACTGGCAGATGAATATAGCTAGGATGACAATTGACCAAGGTGCTGATTTGGTAGTGGGACATCATCCGAAAGTATTGCAGGGGGCAGAAATTTATAAGGGGCGACCTATTGTATATTCTTTAGGTAATTTTATTTTTGGAGATACTTCTAACCAAGAGAGTGATTATAAGACTGCTGTCTTGAAAGTCTCCTTGTCTTCAAAACCAGAAAAAATGAAGATTGAGTTTTTGCCAGTAGAGGTTAATCAATATCAACCTCAAATTGTCAAAGGTGAAAAAGGAAAGGAAATTCTCAAACACATTGCAGAAATTTCTAGTGTTTTTCATCAACCAATGAGAACTCCTGTAGCAATAGATCCAATAAATAAAAATTTTAATTTTGTTGGTATTGACTCTCTTCCCAGGGAACCAAACTCTAACACTTTATCAACTCCAACTTTACCTAAGTTACCTGAAAAATCTCTAGAAGGCAATGGAGATTCCACAGACTCTCCTGCACAGAATTCAGAGCAAGAAACAAGTATGAATACTAACAATAGCTTTTCTCTACCACCAATATTAAATCCTCAAGCAAATTCCGAGGAAGCACAAGATTCTTTCATTCAAAAACCATTTATCAAACAACCTTTTATTGAATTGCCTCGTTTACAAATTTAATCAAGATTATACTAATATTAAAAACTATTAGTATTCAAACTATCCTATCTTTTAGTTTAGTTATTTGGTAAAGTGAAAATGCTGATCAAGACAGCATATAGTATACAGTACAAAGTGAAAAAAACTCTTACAAAATTAATAGTTGCTAGTAAATTACTATTAAGAGACTATTTGTCAAGAAAATATTAAGGCTGGAACCGATGGTATAAATTTACATTTGTGGCTAATAGCAAAAATCCTCATTTAATTTAGTTAATATTTCCAGAATATTTTTTTGACCAATAGTTAATTGGGTTTTCTTGCAACCCCCCTACTACCTATTTCCTATTCACTTTTTTAGATTTATTGATATATTTAGTCTCTAATCACAAAAAAACTAGACATCTAATTATTGCTGTGCTGATTAAATCTAAAAGCACTGACAGGTAAAGTTCAGCGACTAACAATGTTCATGCGATGAGGTGTCGATACAATTAATAATTAATAATTATCCCTTCTTTCAAGAAGGGGATTGGCTAAAAGGAATTTTTTTGATTTATCCCCTGGAAAGGAGAGGCTTCAAGGTGCGAATTGTTGAATGAATAATTAATTAATTAATCTTAATTATTAACTATTAATTATTTGGTAAGTGCATCGTTAAGTAAAAAAAAAGTCCCTGGTTTTGACTGGAAAACTCTCAAAAAGTGAGCATCAAAGGTAGAATATATAGCAGAAAAATCAAGGGAGAGATATATTCGACTATCTCCTCTAAATTCCTCGTTTCTCCTAACTAATATCTAGTCCGCTCCTCCCCCACTCCTCTACTCCTTCAAAAGACTTTTTCAGCAAACCCTAAATAATCATTGCGTAAATTACCAAAAAAGTTTATTTTTATTGCTACCGATAATAACCCAGTACCTAATATCAAGCTTGATAAGTGTTCGCTAAAATTTCTTGAGTAAGGGAGTCGGGTAAAAGTAAAAATATAAATAATTAACAATGACTGGCGTACTAATTACTAAAGATGTCATTTCGCCCAGATTAATTACTTAATAAGTGAACCTTCACCTAAGAATAGCATTCTTTTTTCATGCTTGGTATAATATTAAATACTCAATTCTTGAATTAAAATAAAAACTGTGTTTGCCATTGCACTACAACAGAAAAAATACAAAACTTATACCCTCTCTGATTTAGCATTTAATTCTAGTATTGATGTAGTGCCAGAGAGAGGAGGAATAATTACCAATTGGTGTGTAAAGAATCAGGAGCTACTTTACCTTGATACTAACAGATTTGAGAATCCAGAATTAACTGTAAGAGGTGGAATACCTATCTTGTTCCCTATTTGTGGCAACTTACCAGACAACAAATACAAATACAATGGTAATGATTACTTTCTCAAACAACATGGATTTGCACGAGACCTACCTTGGGAAGTCATAGGAAAGTCCAATCAAGATAAAGCCTCAATAACTCTAGTTTTAACCAGCAATAGATTAACCAGAAATATTTATCCATTCGATTTTAAACTTACCTTTACCTACCAACTGAAAGGTAACTCTCTAGAAATATTCCAAACTTATACTAACTTGGGCAATACACAAAAGATGCCATTTTCCACAGGACTGCATCCTTATTTCTTAGCTCCAAATAAGCATCAGCTCCACTTTAATATCCCTTCAATGCAATATTTGGATCGGAATACGGGAACTCTACATGATAATTATTGTAAATTTGATTCTAAACTAGATGAAGTGGATGCAGTCTTTGAAAAATTAACAGGTTTGGCCACAACTGTCTACGATCAAAGTCGTGGTTTAAGAATTACACTAAGTTATACTTCTGCATATTCAACTATTGTCTTATGGACAGTTAAGAATCAGAATTTTTACAGTTTAGAGCCATGGACAGCTCCTGCTAATTCTCTAAACACAGGTTATCGTATGGTTAATTTAGAGCCTGGGTCTTCTTGTGAAATGCTAATCAGACTCACTGCAACATTTGTGTAATGCTTGTATACTTTAGTCGAGCATTTAGTACACCATTAATTTGTCCCCAAAATAAATATGGACTTTATCGATCAAAAAATTACTTTTCCATAGCCAGTTGTCACAAAATATAAAATTTTTTCCGAAAACCCTTGCAATATTTGTTATGACTATGCTAATGTTAGTAATTGTGTGAGAGAAAAAGAAATACATACTATCCCATAGGGAAGTTAAAAAATTCTCAACCTCTCAAACTTAGTCATAGTAAAAGTTTAATTACTAACTTTTGACTTCATCTATAAATTAGGATCGCTAGCTCAATGGTAGAGTACTCGGCTTTTAACCGATTTGTTCCGGGTTCGAGTCCCGGGCGATCCACTAAAACTATATAAATAAAGCTAAATAATTAACAGCAAACCTCAAAAAAGACTCTAGGAAGTACCTAGGAGGATTTTTAATAGCCGCTTGAATAAAAACTAGCAGGCTTCAACCCGTAGCAGAAGTGTTCCTGGTTGATGATATCCAAAATTTGAGTCCACTAATCTCAATACCTACTTTGTTCAAAAGTGGGACTTTCGTAACTTTTACTCAAAGATTAAAAGATAAATTTAATATTTATAGACAGAATCTTCAATTTGTCTTAATATTGTCGTAAGAATTAAGCTTAAGTAAATCAAGTTGCTAATAAGCTAATAACAAAAAATATTAGGAGGAAAAGGTATGGCTATCGTACCAATGCGCTTACTACTAGACCATGCAGCAGAAAACGGTTATGGAATTCCTGCATATAACGTCAACAACATGGAGCAAATTCAGTCCATTATGCAGGCGGCAGATGAAGCAGACAGCCCTGTAATCTTACAAGCTTCTCGTGGGGCACGCAAATATGCTGGTGAAAATTTTCTCCGTCACTTAATCTTGGCCGCAGTAGAAACTTATCCTCATCTTCCCATTGCGATGCACCAAGATCATGGTAATTCACCCTCTACTTGCTATGGGGCTATGCGCCACGGTTTCACTAGCGTGATGATGGATGGTTCACTAGAGGCAGATGCTAAGACTCCAGCTAGCTTTGAATATAATGTTAATGTTACTGCTGAAGTAGTTAAGGTTGCTCACTCTATCGGTGTAAGTGTAGAAGGTGAGTTAGGTTGTTTAGGTTCCTTAGAAACTGGTATGGGTGATAAGGAAGATGGCCATGGAGCTGAAGGTAAGCTTACTGAAGACCAACTTTTAACCGATCCAGATGAGGCTGTACAATTTGTAGAGCGAACTCAAGTAGATGCTCTAGCAGTTGCTATTGGTACTAGCCATGGTGCTTATAAGTTTACTCGTAAGCCTACAGGAGAAATTTTGGCCATTAGCCGAATTGAAGAAATTCACCGTCGTCTACCTAATACTCACTTGGTTATGCACGGTTCTTCTTCTGTTCCTGAAGATTTATTGGCTATGATTAACGAGTATGGTGGTAATATTCCTGAAACTTACGGTGTACCTGTTGAAGAGATTCAAAAAGGTATTAAGAGTGGTGTTCGTAAGGTGAATATTGATACTGATAACCGCTTGGCTATTACTGCTGCTATTCGTAAGGCTGCTGCTGAAGATCCTTCTAATTTTGACCCTCGTCACTTCTTGAAGCCTTCTATTAAGTTAATGAAGCAGGTATGTTTGGATCGTTATCAACAGTTTGGTACTGCTGGTAATGCTAGTAAGATTAAGGTTCAAACTTTAGATGAGTTTGCTGCTAAGTATGCTAGTGGAGATTTAGCTGCTACTACTAAGACTACAGTTTCAGTATAGTTTATAGCATAATTAGAATTTTCTACTCCAAATTCTGAAATATTTAATTAGTTAATGAGAAGCTGTCAAAATAACAGAAAGCTTCTCATTTTTTATTCTAATTTAGTCAAGACTTAGGGAGATATACTAGACATAGAGTAGAAAAACTATAACGTTATAGTTCCGTAGTGTTTAACCCTCAAAAATTCCTAAGTCCTCGATGATAAATTACGGAAATAACACAAAGCTTCTCATTTTTTATTCTAATTTAGTCAAGACTTAGGGAGATATACTAGACATAGAGTAGAAAAACTATAACGTTATAGTTCCGTAGTGTTTAACCCTCAAAAATTCCTAAGTCCTCGATGATAAATTACGGAAATAACACAAAGCTTCTCATTTTTTATTCTAATTTAGTCAAGACTTAGGGAGATATACTAGACATAGAGTAGAAAAACTATAACGTTATAGTTCCGTAGTGTTTAACCCTCAAAAATTCCTAAGTCCTCGATGATAAGTTTTTGAAATAACATAAAGCTTCTGATTTTTATTCTAATTTCATCAGGATGTAAGGATAAACACTACATACAGGGTGGAAAAACTATAACGTTATAGTTCTGTAGTCTTAAACAGTCCAAAATTTCTAATTTCTCAATGATAAGTTGTTAAAATAATAGAAAGCTTATAATTCCCATTTCTCCTAACTACTCCCTACTCCCTACTTTTACATTTTTCGTGAACTCCTCCCTGTTGACAGATGTAGTTAATTTGATCGGGGTTTAAGTTCTTGGCAAAATTGAAATTAACTCCTCTCAAATGATCCGATTTGAATGTATCTAGTGGAGTGGCCAAAAATTGCTCTGCTTGAGTAGGTTTTGGAACTGCCAATTTTGCCCCTTTTAAATCAGTTCCATTTAAGTTTGCTCCTCGCAAATCTGCCAAACTTAAATCTGTATTTCTTAAATTAGCATTTTGCAGTTGAGCATTCCGAAAGTTGACATTAGTTAACTGGGCTAAACTCAGGTCTGCTTTTTTCAAATTAGCTCTACTGAAGTTTGCTCCTGATAAATTTGATCCTTGCCAGTTAGACTCTCTTAGATCGGATGATTGGAAACTAGCACCTTCAGCTTTGACTTTACTTAAATTAGCTCTGTATAAATTAGCTTCTGATAAATCAGCACTTCCTAAATCTGCACCAGTAAAACTCGCCTCTCTTAAGTTTGCTCGGTGTAAGTCAGTTTCAATTAACTTGGCACTACTTAAATTTGCTTTTTTCAGGATAGAATCTGGCATTCTAGCTTTACTAAGAGTTGCTCTAAACAAATCTGCACGTTGCATGACAACTGGACCTAATACAGCACCCATTAAATTGGCTTCTATCAGATTTGCCCCACTCAAATCAGCAATTGAATCATCAAAAGTTCCTAAACGATTATCTTTTCCTGGTCCGTAAAAGCGACTATTCTTAAAACTAGCTTGATTCAGAATAGCACCTCTGAATTTTACTCCAGATAAATCCGTATTTTCTAATATCAAAGTAAAGCTTGCTGGTGTAGAAGTCACTTGGCCTAAATCTACTCCACTCAAATCAACATCTTTAACCAAGCCACTGTAAACTTTGAGAACCTTGGCGATCGCCTTTTGAGTTGCCCTTAGTCGTAGAGATACCAAAAGTTGTTCTTGAGAATTACCACCATAACTTAAAGAATCCAGATCATTTTTCAAAGCTTGATTTAAGCGACGTAGTTCTGGTAGGACTGTTGGTCCAGCACTGACCAAAGATAGTTGAATTCCATCAAGTATACTTGGTTCCTTTTCTTGTCCCAACAAATCTACTAATAATGGTATTGCGCGGGGATCTTTAGTCGAACCCAAGGCTAAAACTGAAACTCGTCGTTCCTGGGGTTTAGTGGAAGTTAAGGACAACTTGTTAACAAGAGCCAGAAACATATCATTATCTTGTTGTTTAAACTCCCGCCAATTTGCTTGATTTTGAATATAGACGTGAGTACCAAAAATAGTCCCCAAAACTGAGACCATACCTACAGTAGTCACAATTAGTAAAGTAATACCAGGATTTTTTCGTATCCAAGGCCATAAATAAAAACTTTCTGATTTTTTTTCAGTCAGAACAATTGTTGCTATAGAAATTTGTGTTTCAGTATCACCTAAACTAAAAGGATTAGAATCCAATTGACCAGAATTCGCATCTACAACAAAAGTATTTCCTAATTTATCGTGTCCAGTGCGACGTAGTTTATTAAAACGAACAAAATAAATATCAATGAAGGATGTTAATCCTCCCAATAATAAAAGGATTCCCAAAGAAGGAAATGCTCCTGTCATGCGCCAAATTAAGTAGGCAGTTCCCATAGGTAATCCCCATTTTCCCACACCCTCGCGAATCAAGGTTTTTTTCCAACCTGGAGAATTTCCTAAAGCTGCCACAACTCTCACTTCAAACCAACGCTTAGGCAATGTTTGACCTGTTGTGGCTAATAAATATAACTGCCAAGCTACAATTACTGGAGGAGCTAATAATGCTCCAGACCATAGTAGATTAGCTAGAGGGGTTACTTTTTGATAACGGTTTCGTAAAGGAATTCCGAAAGTATTGGCAATTACTTCTGTAGTTTTTGCTACAACTGGGTTAAGAGGAACAGATTTGTTGCCTATATTACCTAACTGACCGAGCCAAAATGGAACTGTTCCACTCACTACAATGAGAGATACTTCCGTAGCCCAAGCACCACATCTACGAACCCAGATTGGTAGTTGCTTAGATTTTAACTGCCACGATGTCTCTGGGTTATTATTAATCCCTGAATCACAAGTCGGGCTTGTCATACTTTATATATTTACTTTAATATTTTCAACTTTTAGATTGACTATTTTGCATCGTCAGTATGGTATTATAACTAAATTTACCTGTTTTTAGCCTTGATTTTTGATTTTCCTAACTAGGAACAAATAGGGGACTAATTTTACATTTAAACTGGTTTTGTCTCTACTTTACCCATACTTGATCGAGTTATCTGTTATCTCTAAATATTATTAACAGATAAAATCCGTAATAAATCTATACAGTTTTTGAAACGAATTTCACAGATACTATATACTATTGTTTTCTTGTGGTCAAACTGATATTTGAAATTTTGTTTACAATTGCCATAATGATATGACACTTCTCATATTAATGATGAGATATAGTATTTTTCCCTCCTCTACATTCTCTATTTTGGTATTATCTATTACCTAGAATTCAGAACTTGTGTACCTCTATCTATGTCTTTGAGAAATGCTATATAGCTATAGCAGTCCTATTTTATTTGTGTATCAAAACCTTACTGCTTTTAGGGAACACTTAACTGGCAGTAGTTACAAGTTTTTTATCTACTTTTTGATTTGCCATGACCTATGCGCGGATTGCTATATATAACTTGTTTAACTTTGAGAAAAAGTTTTTACATAATCAGTATATAGATAAACCCAATAAATATAGTGGTTATTTTTTGATGATTAGGGTTTGATTGAGCTAGATTTTGAAAATTAATTATCATCTCAAAAATCTAGATATTAGTGTTTTTTTATTTGTCTTTGTCTGAGTAATTAGGGGGGATTAAAAAACGATATCCAAGATAAATTACTCCTCCAAATACCCCTATAGTAATTAATAAAGAAACTAAACTGACAACAGCCTCTAATATTTTGATGACAAATATAGGAATCATAATTAATCCTATAATTTTTCCCCATTGAGGAAGTGTCTGAAACCATTCTAAGAATTGTGCAAAAAAAACTTGAATTGATTTCACAACGTTATATAGGAGAGTGAATGAATTTGAAGTATATTCCTCATCTAGTTCAGGATTTTTTTTAAAGTTTTGATTGTTTTGATAACTCATTGGAGAATTGAATTATATATAATTTCACTAATCAACTTATAGCATTTAGTAATTGTGAGTTATAAGTAATAAATTTAGCAACTCTAATTTTAATAATAGGTGATATAGTCTTTTTCATCTTGGTCAGTTACACTAACCAGTCTTGAAAAAAATAGAGAATTACAGAAACAACAAAACTTATTTATGAGAACTGAATGCTAATTACTATAATACTGAATGGTAATTACGATAATATATATATATTTATATATTATCAATAGATTTTACATCAGCTTCCATGAAACTTGTGATAGATAGATTGTTGAATATTTTGGTAGTGCATCAGCAAAGTGTGGGATAAGTCGGGTATGGCTGGCTAATATAATCTCAAAGCACTGATATATAAAGGTTAAACGCCCAGATGGGAGCCAAAAAAGTGCCTATTTTTTAGCCTTTGAGACTAAAAAGTTAGGACGACTGGCAGAATTGCACAAAAAGATACAGGTACAATTATTCCTCCAAATGTTCGGACGTCTTCCCACATTCCCCACACTCCCCACACTTCCTTGACGCACTACAAATATTTTCTTTCACGAATAAATTTTACTTGCCTCCCTAATGACTAGAGTCGGCCACAATTAGCCTGGTCTGAGTGGGTCAAATAAGATTTCTCTATATATTTAAAGATTCGGTAAAGAAGAAAGCAAACAGTTGCAATCGTCGATCGACTTATGCCAAAATAAAACAGGCTGGCTAAAGATATAGTAAAAAAAACTACCACCTCTTAGTTGAAAAATCATTGCTTGCATCGGTTTATTAAGCTTTGAGAAACAAACAACATAAGTAAATGTTACTAAAATTACATTTTATCAGGTGTATTACCCAGGACAAATAATTAAATAAAGTTTCTAGTCCAATCTAGACAACAAACTATATCTTAATAAAAGTGAGCCAATGCCTCTCCCATTAAATGAGTGAGACAGTGAAATATTCTACCCTAATAGACCTACTTAAAACTTTATCAGCAGAACAACCAGAAAAACTAGCATACACTTTCTTGGTTGACGGAAAAAAAGAAGGAGAAAGCTTGACCTATGCTTCACTAGAGCGTCGAGTACGAGCTATTGCAGCATTGCTACAAAAACATCAAGTCAAAGGAGAAAGAAGCTTACTACTCTATCCACAAGGATTAGAAGCAATAGCAGCTTTTTGTGGTTGTCTATATTCTGGAGTCATAGCTATTCCTGTGCCACCTCCAGAAGCAGGTCGTCTTAAACGCACCTTACCTAGACTAAGAGCTATAGTTCAAGATGCTCAAGCTTCCATAGTTCTAACAACTGGTACCATAATTTCTCTTGTAGAAGAAGTAGCAGATGAGTTTCCCGAATTCGAGACAATGCGCTGGATAGATACTGAATCTGTTGACCTAGAGTTAGCTAAAGAATGGGTAGACCCTGAAATTACTAGCGATACTCTAGCATATTTACAGTATACTTCCGGTTCAACATCGACTCCAAAAGGGGTAATGCTTACCCATAAAAACTTGCTTCATCACTTGGGGTATCTACAGAGAGCTTGTGGCTACACGCCGGAAAGTATAACAGTAACCTGGATGCCTTTCTTTCACGATTATGGATTAGTGGAAGGAATGATGGAGCCTTTATTCAATGGGACTCCATGTTACATTATGTCCCCATTCTCATTTGTCAAGCAACCCCTCCGTTGGCTGCAAGCTCTTTCAAATTACAAAGCTACTCACAGTCAGGGACCTAACTTTGCCTATGACCTTTGTGTTCGGCGAGTTAAACCAAAACAACTATCTACATTAGACCTGAGTAATTGGGAAGCAGCAGGTAATGCAGCAGAACCTATTAATCCTAAAGTTATGGAGAGTTTCTACGAAACTTTCTCAGGTACTGGTTTTCGTTGGAATGCTTTTGCTCCATGTTATGGATTAGCAGAAGATACCCTCCTGGTATCAGCTAAACCAAAACTTACAGATCCTGTACTTTGTACTATAGATGCAACTGCTTTAGTAGAAGAAAAGAAAATTGTAGAAGTTTCTCAGAATGAAACAGGGGTAAGAGCTTATCCATCTTGTGGTCGCTTAGTTTGTGAAACTCAGGTCGCTATTGTTAATCCAGAAACTTTCACAAAATGTGCAACTGATGAAGTAGGAGAAATTTGGGTATTAGACCCTAGTGTGGCTCAAGGATACTGGGAACGTCCGGAAGCAACCAAAGAAACATTCCAAGCTTATATAAAAGACAGTGGAGAAGGTCCATTTTTGCGGACTGGAGACCTAGGTTTTCTGAAAGATGGGGAACTATATATTACTGGGCGGATCAAGGATTTGATCATTATCCGAGGTACAAATCACTACCCCCAAGATATAGAGTGGACAGTACAACAAGTTCATCCCGCTCTCCGTCCAGACTATGGCGCAGCATTTTCAATTGAAGTTAAGGGTGATGAACATCTAGTAATTGTTCAAGAGGTGGAGCGTCGCACCCAAGATTTGGATACTGAGAAAGTAATTAATGACATCCGCCAGGTTGTCTCTGAGGACCATGAGCTACAAGTTTATGCTGTAGTTTTAGGTAAACCAGGAAATATTCTCAAGACCGCCAGTGGCAAGATTCAACGTCGTGCCTGTCGCTCAAACTTTTTGGCAGGAACACTAGATGTAATAGCTGACTGGAGTGAAAATCCTCAACTAACCTCCAAGTATCGCCAGTTACAAGAAGAAGTTGAGTCATTGGCATCTCAAGTGAAAAATAGCTAGTGGGACGAATGCCATTCGCCCCTACAAAAAAATCAGGAAATTTAGCATGGATAAACTAAAGCAATATTGGGTAGCTGAAGAACTAGAACGTGCTCTTGGCGATCCAGAAAATCCAGACAGTAAAATGTCTTTTAAAAGAGTAATTGAGATTGATGAGAGTGAAGAATTTCCCCATGAGGAAATTGCATGGCTCTATAACTGGAAACTACAACATTACTATGTGCCTGTGAATTGTGGTGGAGAGTTTACTTCTTTTGAAGAGTTTGTAGCTTTTGTTCGAGTTTTGTGTCGGCGCGACCAAACAATAGGAATTGCTTTTACTACTTTGTTTTGGTCTTTTATTACCTGGATGGCTGGTACAGATGAGCAAAAACAAAGGTTAGCAACTTATATTAAAGATGAACATGGAGCAATGTGTCTCGGTTACTCAGAAAAGGAACATGGTGCTGACCTAGTTGGTGGAGATTTAACGGCCACAAAAGTTCCTGGAGGTTATCTACTAAATGGAGAAAAGTGGCCTATAAAT
Source organism: Dapis hubbardiae BLCC-M172 (assembly GCF_050016015.1). NCBI lineage: Bacteria > Bacillati > Cyanobacteriota > Cyanophyceae > Oscillatoriales > Microcoleaceae > Dapis > Dapis hubbardiae. Next base: position 36,894 of record NZ_JBNHEQ010000251.1, on the reverse strand, counting down.
CGGGCAACTATTTCAGGAGTATCTTATATATTAGCAAAGACAGATAAAGAAGATGGCGGGGCTAGAAGTCTATCTTTATTTATGGTAGAAAAAAGCCGACTCGATCCAGCAAATTACTACAATTTACCGAAAATTCTTACCCACGGAATTCGAGCTTCTGATATGAGTGGGATAGGTTTTAAAGATTGCTTTGTTCCTGAAGATATGTTGATAAAAGGGGAAGGAGCTGGTCTAGAAGTTGCTTTGAAAGGATTTCAAATTACTCGAACTTTATGTGCAGCTTTTTCTCATGGTGCTGCTGATACGGCTTTAAGAACTACGTTAAAGTTTGCAATTAATCGGGTCATTTATAATAAGACAGTATTTGACATTCCTCAACCTAGAAAAATTCTTCTAGACGCATTTTTAGACCTATTAATTTGTGATTGTGAAACTATTGGGGCAGCAAGAGGATTTCATGTTATTCCCGAACAATTTAGTGTTTGGGCAGCAGTGGTGAAATATTTTGTCACTGTTCAGTTAGAAACAATGATTAATAATATTTCATCAGTGTTAGGTTCTCGTTTTTATATGCGAGAAGAACATGATTTTGGAATGTTCCAAAAAGTGCTGAGAGATAATTCAATTATTAGTGTGTTTGATGGTAGTACAACTGTTAATTTGCACGCTCTAATGTTGCAGTTCCGTCAGTTAACAAAACATCGTTCTCGACGGAATTCTGCTAAGATGGAAAAAATTAAATCTCGTCTGGAAATAATTTATTCCTTAGAGAAACAATTGCCTACTTTGGAACCAGAAAAATTAGAAATTTCAGGGCGGGGCGCTGATGATACTTTACAAGGATTAGAAATTGCATTAGAACAGTTAAAAGGTTTAAAAAATGCTAATATAGAACCATTAGTTCTAGAGCAAATTACGACCCTAACTGAATGTATCCTTGAAGAAGTAAATGCTCATGATCAACAAATTGCTAATTCAGCATTTGAGTTCGGTCACGACCAGTCACCAGAACTATTTGATATAACTAAAAAATATTGTGCTTTACACGCTGCTACTGCGTGTGTACAAATGTGGATTTATAACCGAGAATTACTAGGAGACTTCTTTGCTAGTGGTGAATGGTTAGTTTTAAGTCTAAATCGTCTACTACAACCTTTTGGGCATTCACAAAAAGTAGACCAATCCTACCAGGAAAAAGTCACTCAAGAAATGCTCAAACTTTATAAAGAAAATAAAGCTTTTTCTATTGTTCCTTTTCAATTAGCAAAAACTCAAAAACAGGAGAATATAACAAATGCAACAACTTCAGAACTCCAGCACGCTTAATGAAAATTCCCCAGTAGAAATTCTGCAAAACTGGATTAGGGAGAGGCTAGCAGAACAACTTACTATTGATAAAAACACTATTGAGTTTGCAGATCCTCTAACTCGTCATGGTTTAGATTCTATTGATGCAGTAACTCTAGTGGGTGAATTAGAAGATGAATTAGATTTAGAATTACCTTCTACTTTGTTCTGGGATTATCCGACAATTGAGAAATCAGCTCAATATCTAGTGTCTGAATTTGATATTTCAGAAGCATTAGAAAATCTGGAATTTTCTGAAGAAGTAACAGAAAAAGAGGAAGAACCTTCTGCAAAATCTGGTAAAGGTTGGGGCGGTTTTTGGAAATAAGTAAGTGGTTCTTTATTAATGGATAATGGATAATTGATCATTACCTCTTTAAAAATTGATAATGAATAGTGGATAATGAAAAATATCTGTAATTATCAATGATTAATTATTATGAGAGGCTTTAAACCTTTCGGGATTAATTATCAATTATCCATTGGTAAAAACACTTAGTAGCACATAGAAATCTCCAAGAAATAAAAGACTTTCCCTGAAAAGTTAGTATAACTTCTAGGGTGGCTGTAATTTCTGGAGATATTTAAGAGAAAAAGTCTTAATCATACCTGTAAAATTGAGTATAGATTAAGACTTTTTCTTGATAAAATGAGAAACAAACTGAGGTTACTAGAAAAAATTTCTCCTGGTAACTTGAAATTAATTTAACAGATAAACAAATGGCTCAGACCCTAGGTAATTGGGATAAGTTGCTATCTAGAGAGAGGAGGAAATAGTTAATTGAATTTTTCTGATTTTTCCTTCTGGTGGGTACTACTGATTTTTAGTGTGCCTTTCTTTAGTATTCGTGCTATAGGAAAAAATTTAAACCTATGGCGAGATTATTTTGATACCATCGGTTTGATGGTATTGTCACTAACATTATTTTTAAATGCTAATGTAAAAAGCTTCGCTGTATTTATATTTGAAGTGATTTTCAACTACATAATGGTACAACTAATGTTCCAAAGACGTGGTTGGGAGTCAAGGGCGATCGCTACTTTTTTAATAGTTTTTGATGTAGCTGTATTAGCATACTTTAAATATCTCACATTTTTTGTAGAAGATGTAGTTGGTTTAGTAATAGCAATTCCGAATAATTGGCAACAAAGTTTTCCTTTACCTGTATATAAGACTATTCCACCAGGTATTTCTTTTTATACTTTCCAGATGGTGGCATTTGTTGTAGATTCTTTTACAGCAAAAAGTAAAAAGAAAAAGCAGATTAATTTTGTAGATTACGTTAACTTTATTGCATTTTTCCCTCAGATTGTAGCAGGTCCAATTGAAAGACGCAAACAATTATTACCTCAAATAGAATCTTTCCGGTTCAAATTTACAGCGGAAAATTTTGATATAGGTTTACGCTGGTTGTCTCTAGGTTTATTTATGAAATTTGTTCTAGCAGATAACATTACTCCATATATCGACCTGCAAGAAACGGCAAATGCTTGGTTGGTTTGGTTTCATGCTTTCTTGTTTACTTTAAGAATATATTTTGACTTTGGTGGATACAGCTTTATGGCTGTTGGTATAGCTAAAGTTGTTGGAGTAAAATTAGAACTTAACTTTCTTGCGCCATATACCTCTGTAAGTATTCAAGAATTTTGGCGACGTTGGCACATTACTTTGAGTAACTGGTTTAGGGACTATGTTTTTATTCCCTTGATGGGTGCGAATAAACAGTGGGCAGCATTCTATTTATTTATAACTTTTACTCTTTCAGGTTTTTGGCATGGTGCAGCCTGGAATTTTATTTTATGGGGAGCTTACCACGGCGCTCTATTATTGGTACTCAGATATGCAGGTAGATCGTTTCAGAGATTTGTGGGGAGATGGACTGCCAAAACTGAGTTTATATCCTGGGCCCTGACATTAATATCGGTAACTCTAGGTTGTTTATTTTTCATGGAAACCAATATTAGTAGGTTGGGTGTTAAATTACAAACTTTAGTGACGCCATGGGCATATTCATTCTCTGGAGTTATTGATGCCTTTAGTTCTTATAGTATAAATGAGGCTTATGCTTTAGCTTTTACTATGTTTCTAGCAATGGGGGCATTATTTTTAGAACATTTGGCAATCTGGCAAAAACGAGAGGAGTATGAAATATTATTGTCTCCTTGGGTATCCAGAACTTTGTTAGGTTTAACTATTTTATTAGGAGCGACTGTTCCTTCTGCATTTATTTACTTCGAGTTTTAGTTGGATGACAGTTAGTAATAGAATTGGAAAAATCTCTGAGTTTGGAGTTTTAAATTTAAGAATATTTTTTCTGAGAAGATTATCTAAATAAATACCTATTAAGGAAAAAAGACTAAAGCTTCCTTGAGTTGATACTATTAGGATTTGTTGTGAGGTTAGTTGGAAAAAATAGGGAAACAAGAAATAATATTTATCAACATTAAAAACTGTGGAAACTGGAGAAAGTTCTCAAGCTGAAAAACAAAGTAATAAAGTCACAAGAATTTGCATATTGGGAGGCGGTTTTGGAGGTCTTTATACATCTTTGTATTTACATAGTTGTTGGGGATTTAAAAATAAAAATTGCGAAGTTACATTAATAGATCCGCAAGATCATATTGTATTTACTCCGTTACTTTATGAGGTAATTACAGGTGAACTTGAACCTTGGGAAATATTTCCTCGTTTTCCTAAACTTCTGAAAAATAAAAAAGTAGAGTTTTGCCAAGATACGGTTCAAGATATTGACTTTAAGGCTCGTCAAGTTAAACTTTTAGAACAAGGAAATTTGGCTTATGACTACTTAGTTATTTCTGTGGGTGTAACTAATGGAAAATTACCACCTGGTGCAGAAGAAAATGTTTTGACATTCCGAACTTTAGCTGATACTCAAATCCTGGAACAAAAACTACAAAGTTTGGAAACTTCTAATAAAGAATTAATTCGAGTAGCTATTGTGGGTGGGGGTCCGAGTGGAGTAGAGTTGGCAGGAAAAATAGCAGATAGATTGGGAATACGGGGAGAAATACGCTTAATAGAAAGAGGAAAGGAAATTCTGAAAAGCTTTACTTCAGCTACTCGTAAAAATGCTCAACGTGCTTTAGATAAACGCAATGTTTTAATCAGTTTAGAGACAAGTGTTAATGCTATTGAAGCTGACAAAATTACTTTATGGCAGTCTAATGAAAGTGCTATTATTCCGACAGATTTTGTCCTGTGGACGGCAGGTACTCAAGTTAGAGAGTGGGTGAAAAATTTGGATTGTTCTCACAATTCTAGAGGTCAACTTATTTGTGAGCCAACTTTACAATTAGTTGATTATCCAGAAGTATTTGTTCTGGGAGATGTGGCTGAAATTTTATATCCTAATGGGAAAAAACTTCCAGCTACAGCTCAAGTTGCTTATCAACAAGCAAGTCAAGCAGCTAAAAATTTGTGGCGAATTTTAAATAATAAACGTCCCAGAAATTTTCGTTATTTACACTTAGGAGAAATGATTACTTTGGGAAAAAATGCTGCAGCAGTTTATAGTTTTGGTATTAGTTTGCATGGTTGGTTAGCTGCTTTCGTGAGACTTGGTGTTTATGTGCAACGTTTACCGACTCTTTCTCATGGTTTTCAAGTTTTATCTAATAGAATAAAAATTTGGTTTGCTAAAAGAATAAATAGAGGGAAGTAATACCATTTATTGAAAACTTTTCTACATATTCTTGGGTAGGGGAGTGGGGGAATGGGAGAGAAATAAAAACATAAATAATTAACATCCTAGTAGCTAGTAATTATTAAAAAGATTATCTTGACTCTGTTAATTACTTAATAATTTAAGTGTTACCTAATGGTAATTGCTATAACTTGATGAATAAAGGTCAGTATAATGATAGTAGATATTTAAAGAAAGAAAATAAATTCAAGAGTAAAATATGAGAAACCGCTGTATATAATAAGCTAAAAAATAGAATTCCTAAAATGGTAAAAATAGCAAAGTAACTTCATATTTAGTTTAGCTAAAAAAAATTAAATAAAGGCTAGTACGATGATAATAGATGATTTAAAGAAGGAAAATAAATTAAAGACTAAACTAGAAGAATTATTCGGTTTAGATTTGCGATCTCTTGCTCTATTTAGAGTTGGTTTAGCATTAATAATTATTGTCGAATTAATTATTCGTGCTACAGATTTAACCGCTCATTATAGTGATGCAGGAGTAATGCCTCGGACATTACTTAAGGAAATTTCAGATCCTTTTCATTGGTCAATTAATTCAATTAGTGGTGAACCTTTTGTACAGGGTTTAATTTTCTTATTTGCAGGATTAATAGCTATAGCTTTGCTAGTAGGATATCGAACGAGATTAGCAACTATTGCTATGTGGGCTTTTATTATTTCTATTCATAATAGAAACCCAGTCCTAATTTTTGCTGCTGACCATGTACTACGCGCTCTACTTTTCTGGGCAATGTTTTTACCTTTAGGAGCAAATTATTCAATAGATAGCGCTCTTAATTCTTCAACAGAAAAGTTACCTAAGCGTATTGCTTCTGCTGCTACTGTGGCATTTATGATCCAAATGGTTCTGATTTATGCAGGTTCAGCAGCTTATAAGACAAAAAGTGAGATTTGGTGGCCTGATGGAGATGCGGTTTATTATGCTCTGAGTTTTGATGGCTATGCTACGGCATTTGGGCAATTTTTACTAAGTTTTCCTCAGCCTATATTAAAGTTACTAACCTGGGCAGCTCTTTGGTTTGAATGGTTAGGACCTTTTATGATTTTTATTCCTTTTGCAATTACGTTTTTCCGTTCCGTTTCTGTTGTTTCTTTTATTCTTTTACATATTAGTTTTGGTTTGTGTTTTACTCTGGGAATATTTCCCTTTTTAAGTATTGTTAGTTGGTTTGCTTTGATTCCTACAGCAGTATGGGATAATTGGCAGGAAAAAATTAAGACAAATGAACGGCAAGGATTAAAGATTTATTATGATAAAGACTGTGGATTTTGTAAGAAGGTTGTTTATCTCCTACGCACTTTTTTGATTTTGCCAGGAACACCGATAACTACTTGTCAAACTGATGAGTCTATCTATGCTGATATGCAGGAGAAAAATTCTTGGGTGGTGGTAGACTGGCAAGAAAATCGACGTTTTAAATGGGAGGCTTTGGTTTATGTATTTAGTTTGTCTCCTATATTTAAACCTTTGGCTTTTGTGATGGGTTTGCCACCAATAATACCTCTAGGAACGAAATTTTATGAAACTATTGCCAATAATAGAAAATTAGCGGGAAATTTTACTAAACCTTTTAAATTTCGTCCTTTAGATATACGTCCTTATCGAGGTTTAAATATTGTTGTATTTTTACTGCTTATATACACTTTGACTTGGAATGTCAAAGGTTTTGTGACGCAAACTTATCAAAGAAGAAAAGTACAAAAGCAGGATTCTATAGCTACACTCCACAAGTTATTTCGACGTAAGACTTTTCAAAAGTTAGATGTTTTTGGTAAGCTCACAAAGTTAGACCAATCTTGGAGTATTTTTGCACCCGCTCCACCAAGAGATGATGGTTGGCACGTTATTCCTGGTAAGTTGACAAATGGGAAAGAGGTTGATGTTTTATATGAGAAAGGAGAGTCTGTAAGTTGGGATAAGCCTACAATGAAACAATTCAATAAGTTGTATAAGAATATGCAGTGGCGGAGTTATTTTCTAACTTTAAATCGAGCGATTGGAAAAAAACTTTATCCTTATTATGCAGATTATGTTTGTCGTGAATGGAATAAAAAGAATGAAGGTTCGGAAAAATTAGAAAGTTTGGATATTTTCTTTATGGAGGAGAGAACTGTACCACCTGGTGAAACACAAACGGTGGAAAAGAAAAGTGTGATGCAAAAATCTTGTTCAGATGAGCAAAAAGATATTTAGGGAGAAGGTGATTAGCTATGTTATTTAACTCTTATGTTTTTATATTTGGTTTTTTACCTTTAACTCTGATTATATTCTTTGTTTTAACCAAGTTTAGTTTAATTAAGGCTGCTAATGTTTGGCGGAGTTCTAGTTATGGGTATAAGAAAAGTGTGAGGAAAAATCTGGTTGAGATGAGGCAAAAAATATTGATGGAGGAATTGATTAGGTATGTTATTTAACTCTTGTGTTTTTATATTTGGTTTTTTACCTTTAACTCTGATTATATTCTTTGTTTTAACCAAGTTTAGTTTAATTAAGGCTGCTAATGTTTGGCGGAGTTCTAGTTATGGGTATAAGAAAAGTGTGAGGAAAAATCTGGTTGAGATGAGGCAAAAAATATTGATGGAGGAATTGATTAGGTATGTTATTTAACTCTTATGTTTTTATATTTGGTTTTTTACCTTTAACTGTGATTATATTCTTTGGTTTAACCAAGTTTGGTTTAATTAAAGCTGCTAAGGTTTGGTTGACGGCTAGTTCTTTTGCTTTTTATGGTTATTGGAATGTTGCTTATCTACCTCTGTTGATAATTTCAATTTTGTGGAATTTTCAAATGGGGAAATTTATTGCTGAGGCTAAACCGGAAAGTAAGCGAGCAAATGTTTTACTTTGGGTAGGTATAGCTGTTAATTTAGCAATAATTTCCTATTATAAATATGCGAACTTTTTCCTAGATACTGTTAATTCGGTAGTTTCTACAAATTTGAATGCTGGGCAAATTATTTTACCTTTGGCAATTTCTTTTTATACTTTTACTCAGATAGCTTATTTAGTAGATGCTTATCGTGGGGAAACAAGAGAGACGAATTACGATTTACTCACTTATAGTTTCTTTGTGGTTTTCTTTCCCCAATTAATTGCCGGACCTATTTTACGCCATGATGAACTTATTCCTCAATTTCGTCAATTGCGTAATTTTATTTTTTCCCAGAAAAATATGGCTTTGGGTTTAAGTCTTTTTAGTTTGGGGTTGTGTAAAAAAGTCTTGATAGCTGACACAATATCGCCCTGGGTGGCACTAGCTTTTAATAATGCTTCTGAGTTGAGTTTTATTGAAGCTTGGGTGGGAGCTTTAAGTTACACTTTTCAACTATATTTTGATTTTTCTGGTTACTCCGATATGGCGATAGGTTTGGGGTTGATGTTTAATATTAAATTACCGATTAATTTTAACTCTCCCTACAAGGCTACTTCTATTAGTGATTTTTGGCGACGCTGGCATATTACTTTATCTAATTTTCTGAGAGATTATTTATATATTCCCCTAGGTGGAAGTCGTCGTGGAGAAGTGCGTCGTTATAGTAATCTTTTGACAACAATGCTGTTAGGTGGATTATGGCATGGTGCTGGTTGGACTTATGTAATTTGGGGAGGTTTACACGGTACATATTTATGTATAAATCATGGTTGGCGAAAGTTAAATATTCCCATGCCGAAAGTATTGGCATGGGTAATTACTTTTGTTGCTGTTATTGTTAGTTGGGTTTTATTTAGAGCGCAAAATATTCAGGATGGTTTAGAAATTTTACAGACAATGGCAGGTCTGAAGGGAGTATTTATACCAGGGGAAGCTCAAGGAAAATTATCTGTGTTAACTACTTTTGGTTTTCAGCTTAAATCTTGGTCAGAGATGACTTATTGGCCAAAACTTTGGGGGAGTAAAATTTTCTCAATTTTGGGTTTAATAGGTTTAACTTTTTCTGTAAGTTTCCTACCTAATACTCAGGAAATTTTGGCAAAATTAAAACCTACTTGGTGGTGGGCAGTTTGGATTGGTGTTTTGACAAGTTTAGCTTTATTATCGCTGAATCGTGTTTCTGAGTTTCTCTACTTCCAATTTTAGTTTTTTTAGAAAAAAGTATGAGTACCAATAATCAACTTAGTTCTACTTCCTCTCAACCTTTATATCCCAAAAAATCAGAAAAAATTGTGGGAAATAAAAGAAAATATCGCCGATATAATTGGATATTTTTACTGTCAGTATTTTTCCCTGTAGTTACAGTAGGAGTATTCAATATTTTTGTCGATCCTTATGATGTGTTTAATACTCCGAATTTCTTAGGAATAAATCATTTAAAACCTCGGAAAGATAATACCGATCGCCTCAAAAAAGCAATTGATATTATTCGAATAAAACCTGTAACAGTTTTGATCGGTTCATCTATAACCAAACAAGGTTTAGATCCTAATCATCCAGCATTTAACAACGAGCAACCTGTTTATAATTTAGGACTTAATAGTGCTAATATTTATGAGTTACGACCTTATATAGAACATGTGTTCGCTAACCAGAAAGAGTTAGATTTAATTATTCTTGGGTTAGATTTTTTCATGTTTGATACATTATTAAAAAATAGAGCGAACTTTTCCGAAAATAGATTAGAAAAACGTCATATTTCCTCAACAGATTTACTGAATATTAGCTTGTCTTTAAATGCGTTTTTACCAAGTACAGAAACTGTAGCTTATAGTAAAAAAATTCCACCAGATAGTATTGGTTACGGAGAAAATGGATTTACGCCATATCGAAATCCTGACCCAGAAAAAACATTGGAATTATTTAGGCGTAATCTAGGCGCTTATTATAAAATGTATACTAAATACAAATTACCTATTGAATTAACTGAATTAAAAAAAATTGTAGATTTTTGTGCACAAAAAAAAATCAAACTAATACTATTTATTTCCCCTTCTCATGCAATTTATTGGGAAATAATTCAAATAGCAGGTAAATCATCAACTTGGGAAAAATGGAAACGTAAAGTTGTAGAAATTAGTGATGTATTTGACTTTTCTGGATATAACAGTATTACATCTGAACCTATAAACAATAAAACGAAAAATTATAAAGATAGCTATCATTACATTAACCATGTGGGGAATTTAATTTTGAATAGGATTCTCTCTTACAAAGAAGAAGAAGTTCCAGAGGATTTGGGAATTTTAATTAATCCATAAAATATTTAATCTCATCTCGCAAAAAATCCTCAAGACCGATAATTTTGGGCAAAAAATAATCCTGATGAAGTTAAATTGGTAAAAGAAATTAAACAAAAGTATGATGCGTCACTAAACTCAATTAGATAAAAATTATATTGAAGATATTAAATTAACTGAAGTCTACTTTTACTTGGATCTAAAATATGAGCGTTAATAATCAACTTATTTCTACTTACTCTCAAGCTTCATTTCCCCAAAAATCAGAAAAAATTGTGGGAAATAAAATAAAATATCGTCGATATAATTGGATATTTTTACTGTCGCTATTTCTCCCTATAGTAGGTGTAGGAGTATTCAATATTATTGTCGATCCTTATGATGTATTTAATACTCCCAATTTCTTAGGAATAAATCATTCAAAACCTCGGAAAGATAATAGCGATCGCCTGTTCAAGGCAACTGATATTATTCGGATTAAACCTGTTACTGTTTTGATGGGGTCATCTAAAACTAAACAAGGTTTAGATACTAATTATCCAGCTTTGAAGAATGAACAACCTGCTTATAATGTAGGACTAAATGCTATAACTGCTTATGAATTACGACGTTATTTAGAACATTCTATTGCTAACCAAAAAGAATTAAGTTTGGCTATTGTTGGCATAGATTTCTTGATGTTTAATTCATTTACTAAGACTCGAGGAAGCTTTGCCGAATACAGGTTAACAAAACAGTATATTTCCCCGAAAGATATAATCAAAGTAGCCTTCTCTCTGAATGCAGTTTTAGCTAGTAAAGAGGCTATAATTGATAGTAAAAAAACTTCCTTAGATGATATTCCGTATGAAGAAAATGGATTTATGCCAGTTCTAAATCCTGACCCAAACCAAACTAAGGATAAATTTCGATATGCTATCAATAATTATTTTAAGTCTCATGCTAAGTATAAATTATCTACTCCATTAATTGAATTAAAAAAAATAGTAGATTTATGTCAGAAAAATAAAATTAAGTTAATTGTATTTATTTCTCCCTCTCATGCAACTCAGTGGGAAGCAATTAGAGCAACAGGTGAGTGGTCAACTTTTGAAGAATGGAAACGTGAAGTTGTAAAAATTACTCCGGTATTTGATTTTTCTGGGTACAATAGTATCGCATCTGAACCTATCCATAGTGGTATGGAAAACTATAGAGATAATTTTCATTACACTAAGAAAATTGGAGATTTAGTTTTGAATCGGATTCTTGATTATAGAGAAGCAGATGTTCCAGATGATTTTGGGATTTTAATTAATCCAGAAAATATTGAATTCCATCTTGTAAAAATTCGTCAAGACCGAGAATTTTGGGCAAAAAATAATTCTAATGAAGTGAAGTTGGTAGAAGAAATTAAACAAAAGTATGATGCGTCACTAAACTAGATAAAAATTATATCTGACATATTAAATTAACTAAAATTTACTTTGAATTGGAGGCAAATTATGAGCATTAATAATCAACTTAGTTCTACTTACTCTCAAGCTTCATCTCCCCAAAAATCAGAAAAAATTGTGGGAAATAGAAAAAAATATCGCCGATATAATTGGATATTTTTGTTGTCAGCATTTCTCCCTATAGTAGGTGTAGGAGTATTCAATATTATTGTCGATCCTTATGATGTATTTAATACTCCCAATTTCTTAGGAATAAATCATTCAAAACCTCGGAAAGATAATAGCGATCGCCTGTTTAAAGCAAATGATATTATTCGTATTAAACCTATAACAATTTTGATTGGTTCATCCAGAACAAAACAAGGTTTAGATCCAAATCATCCAGCATTAGAAAATGAGCAAACTGCTTATAATTTATCTTTGAATGGTCTGAATATTTATGAATTACGACGTTATATAGAACACGCGCTCGCTAACCAGAAAGAATTAGATTTTATTATTCTTGGCTTAGATTTTTTTATGTTTAACACATTCTTAGAAAATCAACCTAGCTTTTCCGAAAATAGATTAGAAAAACGGCATATTTCCTTAGCAGATTTTATCAATGTTACCTTTTCTTCAGATGCTCTTTTAGCAAGTAAAGAGACTATAATTGATAGTCAAAAAAATCCGCTAGATAATATTGGTTACGGAGAAAATGGATTTATGCCATATAAAAATCCTGACCCAGAAAAAACTGAGTGGAGATTTAAAAATAGTATCAATGTTTATTATGGATTTCATGCTAAATATCAATTACCTACTCAATTAACTGAATTGAAAAAAATAGTAGATTTGTCTCAAGAAAATAAAATAAAATTAATCTTATTTATTTCTCCCTCTCATGTGACTCAGTGGGAAGCAATTCGAGCAACAGGTGAATGGTCAACTTTTGAAAAATGGAAACGTAAAGTTGTAGAAATTACTCCTGTATTTGATTTTTCTGGATACAACAGTATTACATCTGAACCTATCTATAATGAAATGGAAAATTATACAGATAATTCTCATTACACTCCGAAAGTAGGTAATTTAATTTTGAACCGAGTTCTTAATTATAAACAGGAAGATGTTCCAGATGATTTTGGAATTTTAATTAATTCAGAAAATATAGAATCTCATTTAGCAAAAATTCGTCAAGACCGTGAAATTTGGGCAAAAAATAATCCTGATGAAGCAGAGTTGGTAAAAGAAATTAAACAAAAGTATGATGCAGAATTAGCAGAAAAAGCAAATTAAGTAATTAGAAAATTGTAATGTTAGTGAGTTCTGGTTTAACAGCATTAAAAACAGGTGACGTTTTACCTTTAATTGGAGCATTAAATTTCATTACAATGTTAGTAGTATAAAGTAAATCTAGAAAAAAAAAGTTATCCACAGCAGTGAAAAGCTAAAATTCAGCAAGAAAAAAAGACAGCAGCAAGGCTAGTAAAATAATTGGAAAAATCCTAATTTGAAAATAATATTAAGGCAAATAATAAATTAAAATCTATCAATAAAAAACTTAAATTGTTCGCGATTAAAAAAATTAATACCAGCTCAAAGTATAAATTATAGAAAAGATAGAAGAAATAGAAAGAAGAACCAAAGCTGCTGGCAGATTTATCTTGATAACTAAGTATCTAGAAAGAATCAGAAATCACACCTGTTTGCGGTATTCTTATAAACTAATTGTTGAGCGAGCATATTTTTCAGAGTAATTTTCAGGTGATAGATGGCAATTTTATTACTAATAATTGTTGTGTTAAACTATGTAGTTTATAGTCCTATATTTTGAAGTGCGGAGTGTGGGATTTACGAAAAATCAATATTTTCTACATAGATTTAATCATTAAAAATTTGATCCTACAATAGTTTTGAGGTGCTTGTCACCATATAATAAAATCTGGTTTAAATTTAAGAGCTAATTCATAAACTTAGCTTCAAATCTTATATTATGTTACCTAGCTCTTGGGAATTAATACTCTACTGAAACAGAACTGACTCAACCTATGTATTATACAGAATAAAATTATCATCTTATAGTGGTTTTCACTTCATGACTTGTATTACCTCTTCCTTCTCTCCTAGATAACTAAAGCCTTCTTTCTTCTTCCTTTAAACTCAAATCTCTGTACTCTATATTAATGAAAACTGCCATAATATTTATTTGATAAATCAGCCCTAAGACTGGACAGTTCCAAATATAGAAAAAAGAGATTGCATAAGTTAATAACCCTGGAAACCCATATTCCATGCTGTAAAATGTATCATAAAATATGAATTTTGTAGGAAACAGAGAACATTATAGTAGTCTGTATTCAAATTGTTACTAATTTTGCTCCTACGAACACTTACCCAAAAATTTAAGTTATTTATGATAAACTAAAACAAAAATTTATCCCTAGTAGCTAAGAAAAATGACTAATTATTTATCCACTCAAGAGATGGGGCTAAATAAAAGTTCCCCCACTCAATTAGATGTATCTATTGTGACACCTATTTACAATGAAGTCGATAGTATTCCACAACTACTGGAAACGATTTCTACTACTTTAAGGGAAAATCAACTTACTTATGAAATTATCTGTATAGATGATGGCTCTCAAGATGGTTCGACAAAACTCCTAACAGAATTAGCTGAAAAACGTACAGATTTAAAAGCACTAATTCTCCGTCGAAATTATGGACAAACTGCAGCTATGGCGGCAGGGTTTAAGTATGCTACTGGTAAAGTAGTTGTGACTTTGGATGGAGATTTACAAAATGATCCGGCAGATATTCCACTATTATTATCTAAGCTGGATGAAGGTTATGATTTGGTGAGTGGGTGGCGGAAAAATAGGCAAGATGATGCTGTTACACGACTACTTCCTTCTAAAATTGCTAATTGGATAATTGGCAGAGTAACAGGAGTAGATTTACATGATTATGGTTGTTCTTTAAAAGCTTATCGTTTGGAATTAGTTGCTGATATGAATCTCTATGGTGAATTACATAGATTTTTACCAGCTTTAGCTTTTATTGAAGGAGCAAGAATTACAGAAATGCCTGTCAACCACTATGCTCGTCGCTATGGTAAAAGTAAGTATGGTTTGGGACGAACTTTCCGAGTTGTGATGGATTTGTTAACAGTATTTTTTATGAAGAAATTCCTCACTAGACCTATGCACGTCTTTGGAATGTTGGGTTTTGTTTCTGGGGGATTAGGGTTATTTTTTGGTATCTATTTATCGATTCTGAAATTTGGCTTTGGAGAAAATCTTGCCGATCGCCCTCTACTAATTTTAGTCGTTGTTTTATTACTAGCTGGTTTACAACTATTTAGTTTTGGTTTATTGGCAGAGTTACTTATGCGAACTTATCACGAATCTCAAGAACGTCCAATTTATCGAGTACGAGAAGTTATTAGTGGTAATTCTGAAAAGAGAGAGTAGAGAGTACGGAGTAGAGAGTAGTGGGTAGAAGGAAATAATCTAAGCATTCAGCTTTTTATCGTAATAACTTACTGCTGTACAAACATAACTTTTAATTCTCCTTGGAGACTAATCACTTCTTCCCAAATAATAAGTTAATAAATTATAACTGATAGCTAATAGCTAATAGGTGACGGCTGAATGGTTACGAAATAATTGATGAATAAAAGTGCGATAATTGATGTTATTTTTTTTATTATTGGATATGTATATTTGAGTATTAATCAGTATTTAGTTTTCAGGCATTAGCTATTTTCATAAAGGTAATATAAGGTAGCATAGAGAAACTAAATTTATACTTGAAAATATATTTCAAAGCACATAACACTTGTGGAATAAATAAATATATAATCTTCATTTATCGTTAGTTTAAGTGGTGCTATATCTGGAAACAAACTACAAAAAAATACTAAATAGGGGTTGCTGATTAAATATCAAAGCCTTAACAGATCAAGCTAAGTGCCTTTTTAGGTCTGAAAAAAGTACGAACTTTTAGGTCAAAAAGATGCAAAAATTTAGGATTTTTTGCTCAAGATTTAGAGAAAAATCACTCTTACTATTTTTCCGACTACCTCCTCTAAATTCCCCATTTCTCCTGACTCCTGACTCCTACAACTACTAAAAAATTTTTTCAGCAAGCCCTAAATATTTGCTTCACTTTAAAAGATTTTTCTTCCCTACCAGGTGGGAAAAATGCAGAAAAATTAACACTTGCAACTATTCCCTATTCCCTAATTCTATTCCCTAATTATTGATAAGTAGGAAAATCAATATATCCTTCTGGGTCAAATGAATACCAAATTTTCATATCAGGTAGTGAATTTAGCGGCCAATTATTAGCAAAACGTTCTGCTAAATCAGGATTACTAATATAAAGTCTACCAAAAGCAATTAAATCTGCATTTCCTGATTGAATTGCAGCTTCAGCAGTTTCTTTTTTATAGCCACAATTTCCGATTAATGCCTGAGAAAAGACTTCACGAAATTCTGCCAAATTCATTGCTTCTCCTAACTCGTGAAAACCAAATTCTAAACC
The DNA here is from genome assembly GCF_050016015.1 of Dapis hubbardiae BLCC-M172. Lineage (NCBI taxonomy): Bacteria > Bacillati > Cyanobacteriota > Cyanophyceae > Oscillatoriales > Microcoleaceae > Dapis > Dapis hubbardiae. The sequence goes on along the minus strand of NZ_JBNHEQ010000251.1, from coordinate 20,678 downwards.
ATCCATAATATGAAGATAACCTAGTCCGTAATTATTTAACTGCTTGGCAACGTAAAGAAAATTTTCCCGAAAATCTGGGGAACCCATATCATTAAAAGCACCATTAGGTGAAATTCTGACTCCCACTCGGTGAGACGGCCATACAGTTAAAATAGATTCAACAATTTCTTTAAGAAATTGAAATCTGTTTTCTAAACTACCTCCGTAGCGATCGCTGCGATGATTAGTCTTGGACTGTAAAAACTGGTCAATTAAATAACCATTACCACCATGAATTTCTACTCCATCAAAGCCAGCAGCTTTTGCCCTAACTGCAGCCTGGCGATAATATTCTACAACTTCTGGAATTTCTTCTGTTTCTAGAGCGCGGGGTGTTTCGTAAGGTTGTTTGCCAATGGGAGTATGGATATATTCTTCATTTAAGATAACCGCAGAGGCAGATACCGGGAGTTGACTATTTTCCTGAAAGCTGCTATGGGAAGCTCGCCCACAGTGCCAAAGTTGCAGAAAAATAGGGGTTCCCTTGGCATGAACTGCATCTACAACTTCCTTCCAAGCTTTAGTTTGTTCGTCTGAGTAAATACCGGGGGTGTTAAGCCAACCAATACCCTGTTTAGAAATGACAGTAGCTTCAGAAATAATTAAACCTGCACCTGCTCGTTGAGCGTAATATTCTGCCATTATATGATTAGGCATTCTTTCTACTCCAGCACGAGACCGAGTTAGGGGAGCCATTATGACTCTATTTTTGAGAGTTAAATTTCCTATTTTGAAGGGACTAAGTAAGGTTAAGGAATCTGTTGAAGGGGTCATTTTAGCTATCAGTTATCTAATTATCATTGACCTCTCCCCGGCTTAAAAGCGCGGGGATTCTAAACTGTTGCTACGATTAGGGGCTAAAGCCACATCTCGTAGCTTTTTTAGTTTTGGTTTCCCAGATAGGAAATCTGGTAGCGAGGGTCAAAACTCGCCTACAGACCTTGACTAGGCTTAGACCTAATTGTGTCTCTACTTTACGAAGTATATTTGCTGCACCATTTAAGTCAGCGTTAACCAACAAACCTTTACCAGTGTGGTACATCCCACGTTTAAGTCGTTTCCCTGATGGCTTCCATCCTTCAGGTTTTTCGCCGAAAGTAGGTAGAACATCGCCATCTAGAAAACTGGCCTTGCTGGTATATGACTCTTCAGTTTCAACAAACTTAATGCCGTATTCTAGGCATAGTTGTTTAACTCGTTCTTTGAGTTTAGCTGTGGGAATTTGTACGAATGATTGTGTTGTTTTACCTAGTTTAGACTCTTGTCTTTGTCCTTGGTTCCATCCAAAAACTACCGTACCAATTTGGTGTTCAATACAGTGATTAACAACCAACCTTGCAGCTTTATTAACTGCATCTCTCATCTGACGGTTACGTTTTTCTGTGATCTGGACTAATTGCTCATCCCAATAACCCTGGGGCTTACTCTCTTTGAGGGTGGAAACTCGTTTGTTATACCACTGGTTAAGGCTTTTAACCTTGCGCCCATCAATAATGAAACTATTCCCTACATTAGAAATGCAACTTAACCAGTTGTTGATACCGGGGTCGATTGCCAAAACATTCTGAGGATTTAATTCATCTTGAACTACAATTTCTTTCTGGTATACAAACTCTACATAAAAACATCGATTACGTGGTAGTATTCGCAATTCTTTGAGTTCTGAAAACTGTAGATTAGATGGCATCGGGAGCAAAAAACTGTCTAATTTAAACCATCGTTTTACGGTTGTTCCCAGAGGAATTCTGATGTGCTCCTCAACAAGTCTTAAAGCTTGCTTGGGATAAGTCACCATTGCTAAACCATCTTTTTTACGATAGCTAGGAACCCTTGGTTGAAAATCCAAATTACCGTTTTTGTATTTTTTGTTTAACTCCTTAAATGACTTAAAAGATTCAGCAACAGACCTTAATATTTGCTGGGCTGCTTGTGAGTACAAAATTTGATAATGTTTATTTGATTTGTACTCTTTTTCCAGGTCATACAATTATTTTCTGGGTTTTGAAAAACAATTGACGACCATAATAAATACCACAATTGGTTAGCTTGTAGGATTGAGAACAAATAAACTCCAGAATTGATTTTAAGTCTTGATCGGGCTTGATTAGATTTTGCTGACAGCCATACAAATCAATCACTTCCTTAATATATATTATGAATTATCTACTGATTTATTTGTCATGTTAAGATTGTCTGGACACGGCGGGATTGATCCCCCCCTGTCCGTTTTCATCCCCTCTCTAAAGAGTAGAGGCTTTCAAAGTCCCGCTAGTTCTTTTGTCAACTCAGACGTTGGAGTTTGAGAAGTTGTATAGAAGCCCTAACAGTATCTTCGTAAAGATGTGGGTTTTTGGCTTAGGAGTCAGGAGTGAGAGAATATAGAATAGGAGAAAAAGGTAGAATCTATAGCCCCATATTTCCATATCCCTATCTTTAAAAGTAGATAAATAAATCCTTTTAGGGGTTCTATATATGATTTAGACTCTAACCTAGTGGCTAAGTTGAGCTAAATCCAAAAACTCAGACGTTACAGTTTTACTACTTATTATCTATCTTAATAGAGTAAATCGCCTCATCCCTAAATTTCTCTAAAATCCAAAAACTCAGACGTTACAGTTTTACTACTTATTATCTATCTTAATAGAG
>NZ_JBNHEQ010000251.1:0-17893 GCF_050016015.1 Dapis hubbardiae BLCC-M172 | reverse complement strand
ACTCAAACGTTATAGTTTTATGCCTTATCTATTTTAATAGAGTAAATCGCCTCATCCCTAAATTTCTCTAAAATCCAAAAACTCAAACGTTATAGTTTTATGCCTTATCTATTTTAATAGAGTAAATCGCCTCATGCCTAAGTTTATCTAAAATCTAAAAACTCAGACGTTATAGTTTTATGCCTTATCTATCCAAGAGCTGCGTGTTTTTTTTTCAGTAGTCTTAACTAGAAAAAAATCTATTCTGCGAAATCATCTATTTTTCAATTATTGGCGACTGAAATAGATAGTTAGGTTAGCTCTGATAAAGAAATTGGAGACATCACGCCAGTACTATTCTAGGCAACTAACTAATAATAACAACTGAAAATAATGTAAGGAACTTTCCATTTCAGGTTCATCACTTTCTAACTGAGTAGCATCAGGCATCATTGCCTCTAAGGTTTGAGCATTTAAAATCATTTATTATTAATTAATAGTGTTCTGTAGTAATGATAATCTACTGATATTTACGGATATTTCTACAATTTATATGATTTTTTTTATGTAGTAATACTGAACATTTTGAGAGATTTAAATATTCGGTAAAGTTTGACTATTTTACTTGCAAATTAAGTTCTTGGTAGGTTAGATTTAATTGGTAGAAAAGAACACCTTTTAAGAGCAGATAAATATGAATAAATACAAATCATTTTTACCATTAGCAGGATTAGTGATTGGATTTTTAGGAGCGCCAGTTTCAGCAAAAGCTTTTACTCTAGGAGGTGTTATTAATGGAGAAGAAGCTTTTGAGCAATTTAGATGCAACATATAGATGTTGCTGCTGAGGGGCGAATTGGAGATTTATCAGGAACAGCAGAACATGAATTTAATATCCATTACGATAATGAGAATGGCGATGGTCAAACAGTTCCTGTTGAGTACCGTCGTTTTGATTGGGTGAGTGGAAAAGCAGAATATTTTACTCTAACATTATTCAAAGATGTACTAACTTACGAAATTGGTGGACAAACTTTAAAATACGGTATTACAGATACTTTTAACGATCTATTTATCCGCACAACAGCTCGTAAACAAAATAATAGTGTTGTGGTAGATAATCTAATGCTAAATGGTCAGGCGATCGCGGAAAATTCTAGTTTTGCCTGCTCTGAAAGATGTGATTATTGGAATAGCTCCCAATATCTATGGTTAACGGATCTAGAGGAGAGTTTCACATTAACGGGCACAACAACTATGACTTGGACTGGAGATCCTAGAGACCTTAAAGATAAAGATAACCCAGCTCCCCACCGTTCAGAACTAGCATTTCAACTTAAACTAGGCGATGTGATTATGGGAGAAGAATTGACAGGTGAATTAGCAACAACACCAGAGCCAGTTTCCATGTCACTATTTTCTGTTGGTGTTGTAGGTTTAGCAATGGCTGGTTTGCGTCGTCAGAAGAAAGGATAAATCAGAAATTTCAGATGGTTTGACCCCAATAGTTAGTATTCAATTAGTCATGTATTTATTACAAAATAGGGTTGCAATCTACTTTTTTAAGTCTGCTAAATTGAATCTGAGACCAAATCATTTGATGATTAATATTATGTCCAGATGAACAGTTATAAATAATTCGGGAGGAGTCAGAACTTAATTATCAATTATCCATTATTCATTATCCATTAATCAAAGCTTTCTTCTTTTCAAGGAAAGGTAATTATTAATTATTAATTGTTGGAGTATTTCTGTTTTTATCTACAGTGAACTCTGATTAAAATTTGATTTTCTGCAACTTCTTATGAATCTAGTATCAGTCACTAATATAATCTGCGGTTGAATAGTTGTACTTTATAAGGAGGAAAGGAGAGGGAACTTATACTGAAGTTAGAAGGGAAGGAGTTAAGTTTAGAAGGGAGAAAGTTTTTGATAACTGATTATCTAAACATTATATTAGTTGATTTTTCGGCGTTACATAGTTGGGAGATGATAATTAAATTAGCATCAGCTAAAACTATCCCTTGATAATGTAAATTTTTGGGCAGATATCAAAATCATCCCTTGATAATACAACGCCGAAAATTGATTGCCAGAAACTACTCCTTCGTCTAAAAAATCAAGCTAATTTTTGCTCGCTGAAAATAACGCTTTAAAGCTTCTAAATATTTATCTATAGTTTTTCTGAATTAGTAACTAGATAATATTTAAAATTAAACCAAACTAAAGTTTAAAAAACTTCCGCTCCTTCAAACTGCTTAACCTTCTGAATATTAGCAGATTCCCCGCAAGTTCGAGGTGTAGGAAATATCTTTTCAGGATTAGCTAAACCCTTAGAATTAAATACACTTCTTACCCATTGCATAGTTTCTAAATCTGTCTCACTAAACATCAAAGACATATAACATTTCTTATCTGAACCGATGCCATGTTCTCCAGACAAACTACCACCAACCTCCACACAAATTTTCAGAATTTCTCCTCCTATTTCTTCTACAGTTTCAAAAGCACCTTCAACAGAATCATCGTAAATAATTAAAGGATGAAGATTCCCATCTCCAGCATGAAAAACATTGGCAATTTTATAACCATATTTATGACTAATTTCCTCTATTGCTTGCAAAACATAAGCCATTTTTGTCCGAGGGATTACCCCATCCTGAACAAAATAATTTTTCCCTAAGTTACCAGCAGCAGCAAAAGCAGCTTTTCGTCCTTTCCATAACTTCATCTGCTTTTCTGGTTCACTAGCAGTAGTAATTTCTATTGCTCCATTAGTTTTACATATTTCTTGAATTAATTTTTTATTCCTATCAACTTCCACTTGTAAACCATCTATTTCTACTAACAAAATTCCATCAGCATTGCGGGGATATAAACCCGTATTAATAACATCTTCTACAGCATTAATACTCAAATTATCCATGATTTCCATCCCAGCAGGAATTATGCCCGAACTGATAATATCAGATACAGTTTTTCCAGTATTTTCTATATTAGGAAATCCTGCTAAAAGTACACATACTGATTCAGCAGATTTAATAACTCTCAAAGTAATTTCTGTGGCTATTCCCAGAGTACCTTCAGAACCTACAAATAAACCTGTTAAATCATAACCAGGCATCTCAGGAATTTTCCCACCAATATCAACTATTGAACCATCAGGAGTAACTATTTTTAATCCTAAAACATGGTTAGTTGTTACTCCATATTTGAGACAATGGACGCCTCCAGAATTTTCAGCAATATTCCCACCAATTGAACAAATAATTTGACTGGAAGGGTCGGGAGCGTAATAGAAACCAGCGCCACTAATTGCTTGTGTCACCCAGTTATTAATAATGCCTGATTGTACAACAACTTGTTGATTTTCTAAGTCTATTTTCAGGATTTTTTGCATTAATGAAGTGACGATTAAAACACAGTCTTCTATTGGTAATGCTCCTCCAGAAAGACCTGTTCCTGCACCTCTAGGAAGCCAAGGAATATTGAGGTTATGACATATTTTTACTGCTTCTGAGACTTGTTCGGTGGTGCGGGGTAATATTACTAATGCAGGTCTTTGACGATAACTAGCTAGACCATCACATTCATATACTAATAATTCTTCTTTGCGTTGAACTACACCTTTTTTTCCTACAACTGCTTCAAATTGTTTGGCAATTTGTTTCCAATTACGTTTCGTTTTTTGTTTGTCTTTAGTAAGCATTTTATTTATGGGTATAGAAATTTTGAGGGTCATTTCAGTTATCAGTACCTCTGCCTGTTTGCGCAGCATGACCTAGGAAACTCAGAGGCTTGAAATAATGAACTGTTATCTTTTCATTCCCTTAAAAGGGGAGGCGCATTCCCTCTTTTTTTGGTAAATATTATCACTTAATTATAGCTTCTAATCCAAGATTTTCTCTAGGGGGGGGTGAAAAAAGCTAGAGGTTTAGGGTCGTTATACCAAATCTCAAAAAATTTGCTATATATCGTTTGGTTCGAGAGTGTGGGGTGTAGGAAAAAAATACTTTTAATACCAATTTGATAAATGTTTACTACAAATAGCTAGGGTACTTTTTAGGAGTCAGGAGTCAGGAGTCGTATGGGAATAGCTTCGATGCTATTTCTTAGTTAATAATCTATCTTTTTCGTCAAAGAGACGTATCCTGTAAATTATTTTTATCCTCCTTACTATTCGTAACATTCTTTTTTTTAACTGGTATATAGCAATTTTCATGTTTTTTAGAGTACAGAGATTTTGGTTTAAAGGAAGAAGGCTCATATTATCTAGGAGAGAAGGAAGAAGTAATGCAAGTCATGAAGTGAAAACCGCTATAACAACCTATTATCTAGTTAAAAATTATCAAAATTCCCCAAACTCTAGTTGTAATTATTTATAATTTAAGTTTTGTTTAAGTATATAGCAATCCTAAATAGGTTTTCAACAATTAATTATTAATTATTAATTATTAATTATTACCTCTCCCTAAAAGGAAGAGGATTGAATAAAAGGAAAATTTTTTCTCTCTTGGTCGATTGGATATGGCGTTAACGGAGTGGCTCTGTTAAGAGCAGGAGACCCGCTCTTGCAGAGCCGCGTTTCATGTCGCGCAGCGAAACGCTTTTCATGTCGCGCAGCGTTAACGCGCGTTGTGCGCCAGCTAAACGCCATCCCATCCTAAGGTCATGCTCCGCAAACGACCGCTTGTTTCTCCACGGCGAGTGAGAGGCTTTATACCTTTATTTTTCGGTAAGATTTTATCGTAGGGGTTTGGTTTCCAAATCCTATTTATGCTAGGGTTTGGAGACCAAACCGCTACAGCTTTCTCTCACAAATCATTTAGGATTACTATACTTTGTTGATTCTAATTATTATTGATAATTTGAGGGGTTTAAGATAATTAATTAGGATAAATAACATATTTTTTGGTTTACATTTGATTCAATATCTCTAAAAATTATGCTACAACTTTATCTGGTTGTTGAAGACAAACTGAAATATCATAATGCTGAATAATTCTGATATTAGCAGCTAAGTTTGTATTTAGTGGGAAAGGTTAGTTATTAGTTTGAAGAATGCCTAATTTTCCGTCGTGTAAAATGACGAAGTTAGCGATTTTATTTTCTCTACCTGTGGGAGTTGTTAGTCGAATTTTTGTGTTGGATAAAAATATAATATTGGCGCGATCTAGTGCTTCAGCAATTTTTACTTCTGCCTGGGAATTGAAGTCTAAATCATTCCAGGTAATGACATCTTTAAAGTATGGTTTAATTTGTTGGTTATCTGGTTTAGTATTTGTACTTTCTGCAACTGCTCTTTTGTCATTAGCAAGTACGATTAATTCATGTAAATCTGTTTGAGATAAGTTGGCTTCATTGAAACTTAAGTTAGTTCCATTCAAGTTTCCTTCTATAACAAACAAGAATTTCAACTGAATTCTTTCTGGTAATATTTTTTATGATCGCAGTTATTATTACTGCAATTATTCTTTATTTTAGATAAATAAGTTTAAACAAATTTGGAGTTAGATAAAATGCAAGGAGTTTTACTTTTTATATTTGCAGCAGGGTCTATTTGGGACTTTGCTACCAGTCTTTTAGGCATAATTGGTTTATTTGGAGTAACTGATTGGAAACAAGAATATATCCCTATTTATATAAGCGCTCTTATTGGTAGTGCTTTGATTTTAGGGTTAAGCATAAATGCAGAATAAATTTGGTCAGGATATACAAATAATAAATACGAAATTTTAATTCCATTTCATATAATTGCTGTAATTTTTGATGCTTATACATCTTTTTTAGGAACAGCACAAAATGTTCTATTAAAGGACAGTCGTACAGCTTTTATCACTATAGGTTTTAGAGAAGTTTGGGAAAATACAACTTTTGAACAAAAAATAGCACTTTTATTCGTTACAGCATTATTCACAATGAGTCCTATTACATTCTCAAGCGGGATATCAAACCAGACAATATAATATTACGCAAAAATCACAAAAATCAAGAACTACTTGTTCTAATAGATTTTGGTATTGCCCGTGAATTTATTCCCAATCAAACTAAAAGCTACACCCAATTTTATACATAAGGTTATGCACCTATAGAACAATATATTCGCAAACATCAACCAGGAGAATATACAGATATTTATGCTTTAGCAGCCACACTTTATGTGCTTTTAACTAAATATCAATTACCTAACTCTATAGATAGATATCATACTCAATTAGCAATACATAAAACCCACTTACCAAAACAAGCTCTTTTCGTCTTAAAATTAGTTTTTAAACTGATGGGAAAACAATCTAAATACGACCCATTAGTAGAACCAAAACAAATTAATAAAAAAATTAGCGATCGCCTCAACAATGCAATTCTCAAAGGAACGGAAATTCAACCGGAAGACCGCCCTTAAACTTTGCAAGAATGGTTGGCATTACTTCAAATTCAACCTCAGAGCATTATGTCTCAAATGTCTCAGGTTTCTCGCACAGCCTTTTCTCAAATGGCTACCTTACATATTCCAGGTATAAAACCTATTTATCAAAATCCTGTAAAAACTATTCCTAGAAGCGAAGCCAATATATTATTTACTGGAGCTAGTATTTTCATATTTGTTGTTACTATTTATATCCATTCTCCCAAGCTAAATTTTAGAAGAAATTATCACCCTTCAACTCCTCAACCTACTCCTACTACTCCTATTCCACAACAAAAATCTAATCCCACTATACAACCTCAAAAATTACCCCAAACTTCTACTCCTACTACTCCTATTCGACAACCAAAATCTCATCCCACTATACAACCTCAAAAAACCACCCCAACCTTCGCCAGAAACTAATATTCCAGATAATCCCAAAAAAGCTATTAATTATATAGATCAAGAAGTAGATTACACACCTTTAGAAAAATTATTGTCATCCGATAGCTTTGAAGAAGCAGACAAAGAAACACTAAGAATTATACTTTCACTGGTAGGGCGAGAAAAAGAGTATTGGTTGAATATAGAAGATATTAAAAATATCCCCTGCACAGACCTAGATAAAATTAATCAATTGTGGATTAACTATAGTAACGGCAAATTTGGATTTACCATTCAAAAACAGATTTGGATAGAATTAGGAGGTAAATCAGGAATTTATAATGTAGGGATAGCCGATAATTTTATTCAGGAAGTCGGATGGGGAGAAAATCATAAAAGATATAAACATATTACATATAAAATTTCAGCTCCTTACGGACATCTTCCTTTTAGAATTACTTCTCATGTTTGGGATTTTGGCGCTCCTTATTTAGCAGAAAAACTAGCAGAATGTAACATTTGATAGACTATTTTTTTCCACTCTAAAACATAGCACCATGTCGCTAAATCAAAAGTAAAAAATCTAAATTCAGAAAACCCCTGATGTAAATCAAGTTGCTCTAAACTCCATGCTCGATTCTTTTTTTCGTGTCATAGCTCCCTCACCATTTTTTAGGTAATATCATCTCCGGTAGTATCGGTATTATAAAAATTGGGAGCATCTTGCTGACTAGCATCATTATCAACAGTGGCAGCATCATTTATAACCTTCATAAATCCCACCCTACCGGATTCAATATAAATCATCAAAATTCACCAATTAACAATTAACAATTAATAATTACCTCTCACTTTTAGGGATAGGATTGACGCTCAAGGAAAAAAATAATTTTTTTTCTTTTTTAAATTGTCGGCTTTTAACCAGAATTATTTAATTATTCATTATTCATTATTCGGTAAAATTTTGTAGCGTTATTATTGCAATTTTTATTAACTACCAAAATGCACAAATTTTGTGTATATGAAAAAAATTATAGCAATTCATTCCGGGGTTGTAATATTTTATCCTAGTGCAGGATTGCGGAAATAATTGACCAGTTACAAAATCCTAAAAGACTTAGTAACTAACTAATACCATTTCTCAAAAACTTTATCTATTTCAGAGTAGGAGAGTAGGGGAGTGTAGGGATGTTGCATGCAACATCCCTACGGGAAAAGTAAAAATAAGAATAATTAACATTAACTGACCAGTAATTATCAAAACAGTTATTCGGATTGTGTTAATTACTTAATAATTGAAGTGCCACCCAAGTATAGCATTACTTTTGGTAATTGGTATAATACTTTTGACTTTTAACTTCGGCGTAGCAGCACTAGGGGTTTAGTCTTAAAATCATATTTTCCCTTAGGTTTGGAGACCAAACTCCTACAATTTTTTTCACAACTCATTAATGAGATTGCTATACCAAACTTTCAATAATAGTATGACTAAGAATTAATTATCTATCAAATCTAAAATTCTCAAATAAATTAATCTTGAACTAAGGGGAAAACATCAGGGAAAGCCCGCCAAACCTCCCTAACAAAATCTCTTAAATGTTGATGTGAAATATGCAAATTTTTCGGTTCGCTATCCAACAAATATAACTCAGATAAAAGTGGCAGAAACTCTGTATCAATAACTTCCCTAAATAAACAAATCGGCCATACCAAATCCGCACCATCTCGCAAATCCCATAACCTAGATATTTCTGACACATCTTGATTATTTTCACACTCACTTTCTGAGGAAAATACTTTTAAAATCAAAGGCCGAACCCAACACATTTGACGTGCTTCTAACACCTGAATTACTTCTGCATATAAACAAGTATTTCCATGTTCTAAACAAACAATTTGACTGGGTTGGAACTTAGGGTTAAAATCTTTTAATTCTCGCTTCATATAAAAAATAATTGATATTATATAGAATTTTTCAAATTGATGATATACATAATTTTTTGATTTTAAAGAAGAGCAAACAGGGAATAGAAAACAGAAAAAAATACTGTACCTGATAAATATGATATTTTTTCTTCTTGGCTATCTTGAATAATTTAATCCTGATTGAGATTTTTCAATGCTGCCTCTAAATCCATAGTTAAGTTTTGTGCCTGCTTTTTTCCATCACCACAAATATAATCTTTAACCAACAAAAGAACACCAATACAAATTTTAATATTACAACCACGACGCGGAATAACTGGATTTTAATTCAAAGATATAGGTACTACTTTAACATCAAGATTTGGTTGATGATATTTAGCCCGAAATTCTATTCTTGCTAATCTATTTTTAAGAGGATGAACTTGGTTATAGCGATAAATCTTACCTTCAGGTAATATTACTAACATCTCCCTATTTAACATTAATTCCGCTCCATGACGAAAACAAGAACGGATTTTTAGGATTAATAGGAAATCCACCCAAACGTCTAATAAACCAACCCTGTAAACTTTTAACTTCTACCATTTGCACCATAAATTTTGGGTCTCGACCTGTCATTAATTTACCTGTAGCATAAGCTATAATTAAGTAAGGATTCAGCTATTAGCTCTCAGCTTTCAGCAAACAGACTTTTCTTTCCTTACCTTCGGAATGCTTCGCAAACGGAATGCTTCACAAACAAGCGATTTTTATCCCTGAAAATTTCTAAGTACCATTAATAAAGCTTTTCTAATACATCAGAAACAATGGCTGATAGCTGATAGCTGACGGCTGAATACTTACATAATTAACCCATCCCAACTAGAACAATGAGTAGGAGCTAAAATCACTGGTCTTACTTTCCGAATATTTTCTTGACCAATAATATTTATTCTCTGAAAATAAAAGGGCATTACTATATAATGACTGAGAAAATAAGATAAAGAAACTAACCAAGAACAAATACTTGAAGTTGAACTTGTAGAATTAGCTGGAAAATTTGCTGTTTTGAAAAATGATGGAATGTACTTGAGAACCATCATAATTTTTTACCTCAATATCTAAGTTAATTTATTAACTTTAAGGTAAATTTTGTAGCTGTTGTAGCTGACTCTTTAAATGACACTTATTTAACTGTCTATACTAGCACTCAGCTATCAGCTATCAGCTTCTCAAGGTATAGCAATCCTATTTCATTTGTAATATTTTGGTGGCAGTTAGGAGTCAGGAGCCAGGAGTCAGGAGTCATAATTTTCAAGATTATCATTATAATTAACTATAATAAAAATTCTCACAAATCATTTAGGATTGCTATATATAACTTAGTGTTTTAATTCCCCCATTAACACACACCACGCGCTTTTCCAAACATAGTGGAGTTCAACAATTAATAATTATTAATTATTAATTATTAATTATTATCAAGAACAGAATTGGCTAAAAGGATTTTTTTCTTGATTAATGAAGAGGCTTTATACCTTAATTTTTTGGTAAACTCTTGAATTTTTAGCTGATAGCTAATGGCTAGTTAATTAGGGGATTTTTAAATGGCAAAATTAATTCCTTTTCCTATTACCTAAATTGAGCAAACCAAGACTGTAATTGTTGACGACAAGCAGATTCCATTATTCCCCCCAATACAGACAAACGATGATTAGAAAAAACACTATCTGGAAAATTAGCCACTGTCCTAACTGTGCCAGTTTTCGGATCGTCCGCTCCATAAACCAATAAACCTATTCTTGCCTGCAATATTGCCCCACTACACATTGGACAAGGTTCAAGATTAACATAAAGAGTACATTGATTTAAGTGCCAATTACGCAAAATTAGTCCCGCTTGTCGCAAAGCCAATATTTCCGCATGAGCAGTAGGGTCAAAATCTCGCTCCCGTCGGTTTTGAGCTTCTGTAATTAACTGACCATCTGAGTTAACTATCACAGCACCCACTGGGACCTCTCCAGCATCACCAGCAATTTTGGCCAGTTCTAATACCCGACTCATCCATTTTTTATGGACTAGATAACTTGGATGGTCAATCATCTTGACATTTTCCCAACCCTACTATAACCAAGATAACAATAGGGAACCCATAGTATCATTAGTCTTATACAAAACTACACCTAAACAAGAAACCAGATTTACTGCCCTGATTATGGTTTTTCAAACTACGAAATTTCCTTGGTTAGTATCAATAACTCTGAAGGTAGTCCCTTTATAGAAAGCTAACTGATAACTGATAACTGATAACTGATAACTGATAACTGATAACTGAAATGACTAATCAACCTTTGCAAATAGAATGGCAAATTGTTAAAGACTATAACGATATTCTCTACCAAAAAACTGACAGAATTGCCAAAATAACTATTAACCGTCCCCACAAACGTAATGCTTTTCGCCCTAAAACTGTATTTGAACTTTATGATGCTTTTGTTGACGCTCGTGAAGACCCAAATATTGGAGTAGTTTTGTTTACAGGTGCTGGACCTCATACAGATGGTAAATATGCTTTCTGTGCTGGTGGAGACCAAAGTGTGCGGGGTAAAGCAGGTTACGTTGATGAGGCTGGAGTGCCACGGTTGAATGTCTTGGACTTACAACGGTTAATTCGTTCCATGCCTAAAGTTGTCATTGCTTTAGTAGCTGGATATGCTATTGGTGGAGGTCATGTTTTACATATTATTTGTGACCTAACTATTGCTGCAGATAATGCAATTTTTGGTCAAACTGGTCCGAAGGTAGGTAGTTTTGATGGTGGGTTTGGGGCCAGTTATTTAGCAAGAATTGTTGGTCAGAAAAAAGCACGAGAAATTTGGTTTCTCTGTCGGCAATACACAGCCCAACAAGCTTTGGAAATGGGTTTAGTTAATTGTGTTGTACCAGTTGAGGAATTAGAAACAGAAGGCGTTAAGTGGGCACTTGAAATTTTGGAAAAAAGCCCGATTGCCATTCGTTGTCTCAAAGCAGCTTTTAATGCCGATTGTGATGGACAAGCTGGACTACAAGAATTAGCGGGTAATGCTACCCTTCTTTATTACATGACGGAGGAAGGAGCTGAAGGTAAAAAGGCGTTCCTAGAAAAACGGCCTCCAGATTTTAGTAGATATCCTTGGCTACCTTGACATCCTCTCCCGGATCAAGGCACTGAGATTCCTACCTAGCCCTAATCCTTCAGTGGATTATAGCAGTTTTCACAAAGGAAGAACGAAGAAGTAATGCAAGTCATGAAGTGAAAACTGCTATATATAAATAAACAGCATGAGTATACTTGGGATGTTGTTTCCCAACAGCTAATTAGTCTTAGATCGAGACGGAATTTTTCTACCACTCATAACCAGAGGAAACAGTTTATTTGCACTTTGGTTATCCTCTCCTGTTATAATTTGTTATTGAACGGAATAGGATAACAGCTATTTTTCAGATGTATGGCTGAAACCTATAAACTCCAATAGGAATTTAGCAAAATTATATAGCAATTCCCAAGAAGCGTGAGGTACAAAATTCCTTGGTTTTAGGGAGTAGGGAGTAGGGAGTAGGGAGTAGGGAGCAGGGAAGATAGCGAAATGGGGAGTAGGGTAGGAGAAAAACAACTGTACCTCAAAAAAAGTGAGAAACGCTATATATAAATTCAACAATGCCGTAAATTCTAGGGATGATAAATCTAAAGAAATCAGGAAAATTAGACTAGATTTACTGACACCTTAACTTAAATTTATTGCTCATAAGAAGCAACTCTAACTGTATTACTTAGTTGACGAATATTATTAGCAGTAGGTTTTAGGGGTAAAACTACTTCCAATGTTTCATCAATTTTCTGATGCCACATAACTATACTATTCCGATTTTCTCTGTATGCTGCAAAGGGAGGTAAAGCTAATGAACAGGCCTTCCAATTACTTTCAACTGGTGTCATTAACTTTTGGCAAACACCACCACGCCTTCCCTCGGGTGAATAGTATTGGCAATGACGACAAGCTAGAGTGGTTTTCATAAAAAATTTTCCTAAAATTTATATTCACTAGACTTTAAATTATTTTTAATCCCTGGGAATTCATGGTTTTAATCGATTAAAACCATTATGACATCTAGCTTCTGAAGATCCCTATCAATTAACTAGATTTTATATTATTTTTATAATTCCGTTATAAACAGAAATATTTCGATAATAGCTGGCCATAAAACTTGTATGAATAAATACATTATTTCGGTAAAATTAATGGGGATCAAGCTAAAATGTAAGTCATATAGAAGTCAAATAGGTTATATTTAAACCCATTACCTGGCAATATTTATCGCTACTAAGTACCTATAAAGACAGGGAAAAAAGCTATTAAAAATTTTTAATAACTGATTAAGATAAATTAATTATTTTGTATTTTTAATTACATTTTTGGGAATAATTCCTTGAACGAAGCCCCTTGAGAAAACAGGGCTGTTTCATTCCCATTTTTGAATATATTATACTAATTCCCATGCATTAATGCTTTCCTTATAGGAAACTTCAACTATTAAGTAATTAACGCAGGACGAATAATTTTTTTGATGATTATTAACAATTTAGTATTAATTATTATGATTTTTCCCTCTCCTGTAGGGATGTTGCATGTAACATCCCTACCCCTACTCCCCCGCTACCCTACTCAATAAAATGTAGAAAAGTTTTTGATAAATGGTATTACAGGAGTTGGAAGAAGTTATACCATTTCACTCAATACCGCTCGCAGATCAAGCCTTAATAATTAAACGTTGGTCAACCTTTTGGTTGAAAAGTTTTCCGAAGTGAGGGTAGCCATTTCCCTATTACCTAGAGCTACCATCATTTTGTGAGATTCTGAAAGTGAAGTGTTATTAGTACCTTGTTTCCCCTCCCCTACTCCCTACTTCTATCCCGATGACCACTGCTTAGTGGCGCAAATTGCACAGACTGACCAACGTTCGATTTCTCCAGGGGGAGTAGGAGATTGGCATTGAGGACAAAGGGGTAAACTCTGAGAACGGTTCTTTATAGCTTTCGCCCAATTTTGAAAGGTGGTCTGAGGATTTTGATTTTTGGGAGTAGAGTTGGCCAGGGATGGTGGGTTCAACTGAGGAATCATGCTAGGATGCTTTTGCCAATCATTTTTTTCATTTTGGAGTGATTGATTGAGAGGGTAATGATTATGCCATCGAGCTGGAGAGAATCGAATATCATCTAGAGGTATAGACAAAAGGTGGTTTAGCTTTTCTAAAAGTTGGGGAACTAGGAAACGAAGTTCTTGAGACAAGGCAGCACTGGATGTTGCTACATATAAAACACGTCGCTCAATGTATAATGGTTTGGTTTCCCTAGCCATTACTCCTAAAATTTGTTCCCAAGATTCTGTCAGCTTCAGAAAATGTTGTTGTTGGGGCGATCGCTCCATAATTTTGAGATTGCCTAAAATATGATTGAGAGACTGAAAATCCATATTTGATAAACTCTAGCTCAAGGTAGTAGGGAGGGTTGAAAACCAAAATCGACACGTTTCAAAGTTCGTTGTGAAGTTTGAGAACCTAATTTTTGATACTACGTCCATACCTTATTAAATTTAGGTAAGCAATTTTGTTGTTTGTAATAAATTAACAGAATGATTCAACTTTTGATATTGAGTCTTACGGTTAGCTACAGCAGCACTTTACAGACAGCATTAGATATGTCTGGCCTAGTGCATTAACACTTCCTGTTAGTTATTAGGATAAAGTCTGTATGTTATAGAAGCTCTAACCGTATCTCCAGAAAATAGGTCCAAGTCGAGAAGTAATTGATAAAAAATTGGTAATAATTGATTTGATGATTAAATTTTGGGAAATATCTAATACACCCCATCTCTCCACACTCCCCCACTCCCCTACTCTCAATCTATAATTTTAAATAAATCCCATAGATCCCAAATGCATTCTATAAGCCTTGTGACCATTTGTTCCACTGTGCTAACCTTTGATTACTATATTAATTGAATCGAATATTAGGTCAAGTTAATGATTAACTAGCAGGAGTTATTAAATGAGTCAAAATTCGATAGTTAAGTCTACTAAAAATTCTACCCAAGAATTAAATCGGACTTTGCAAGCTGTCATGGAAAGTTTGGATGTAGAGCTAGAAGCAGAACTAACAAGATATCGCAAGTACCGTAGGGAAACAGAAAAGTCGCAAGTTTCTCAGAAAAATATTAATAAACAAATTTATAAAACACCCGAATTAATGTCTCTATTACCAGTGGAGGATCAAACACTCTCCTCATTGTCTTTATCTGATATGGACTCATTATTGGAAAACTCTGAAACATCTAATACTTCTGCTAAGAAAGCTTCACCATTGGCCATTGATCCTCCCAGCCCTACAGAAATTAGCATGGCTAAAAAAGGTGATGTAGAAAATCATGATGGTGAGAAACAGACATCTCAATTAAGTGACAATAATTCTAAAGCACCAGATAACTATCTGGAATCTTCAGAGAAACTTCTAGAGAGTTTAGATAAATTAAAATCAAGTCATCAGAACCAATCTAATTATTTAGCAAGTTTGTTGACTCCCCTGGGAATAGTTTCAATGTTTCTGTTCTTTATCTCTTGTACTACTTTGGGCTATGTTGTAAAGCACCCATCAGTTCTCAGCAATCTTGGTTTAGATCGTTTTTTCAAAGGTACTTCTGCTCAAACAAATACAGATGAAACTACTACTGATAATGTTGAAGATAGACAGGAGAAACCTTTACCGAAATCTCCTGACTTGGCATCTCAAGAGTTTGTAGATTTAGATTTGAATACTCTAAGTAATGTTAATCCTAAACCTAGTCAGTTCCCATCCCCTACGACAAAAGTCAAACCTGTAGTACCACCACCAATATCGGGAAGTGTTAATACTACTTCACAATCTAATAAAGCAACTGCAAAACTGGATAATCTCAGTACTACTTTATTGCCTCAGTCTGCCCCATCTACTGTAGTTACTTTATCTTCTCCAACTCCATCCCCAATAGTTAAACCTTCCCCAGAAATTTCTAGTAGTTCTCAAATAACTAACCCAATTAAATCAGATGATGGTTGGTATTATGTAGTTCTGGATTATGTGAATGAAGAATCTTTGTATAAAGCGCAGCAAATAATTTCAGATGCTTATATTCGTGAAACATCTAATGGCATGAAGATACAGATGGGGGCATTTTGGGAACCAGAAAGAGCAAAAATGTTTCTTCAAGAATTACGCCAAGAAGGACTGGATGCCAAATATTACAAGTTGAAACCTGAGAATTATTAATTAGGGAAGATAAAAAAAAGGATTATTAAGAAATGACTTGAGAGTAAAGTTATTTCTGTCTCCAATAAGTATAAAAGCTAAAGCACGAAAAATGAATTACTCCTGGAGACTTTATGAGCAAAAATTATAATAAATATGGAGAGTCTTGATGGGAATTTTTGACCGCCTTTGGCGGATAATTCGGGCTAATATAAATACTTTGGTTTCTGGTGCTGAAGATCCAGAGAAGGTTCTGGAGCAGACAGTAAAAGATATGCAGAATGACCTGGTGAAACTACGCCAAGCAGTGGCACAGGCCATCGCTACTCAAAAAGGCACAGAAAGACAATGTTACCAAGCTCAATCTACTGCTGATGAATGGTATAGACGAGCGCAGTTGGCTTTACAAAAAGGCCAGGAAAATTTGGCGCGGGAAGCTCTTACTAGACGCAAGTCATACCAAGAAATAGCTACCGTGATGAAGGTTCAGGTGGAGCAGCAAAAACAGGTGGTGGAAAAGCTGAAGCAAAATATGAGGCAGTTGGAGCAGAAAATTAGTGAAGCAAAATTAAAAAAGAATATGTATATTGCTAGGGCACGTTCTGCTAGGGCCTCGGAAAAGCTGAATGAAATTTTAGGATCAGTAAATACTGGTAATACTCTGAGTGCTTTTGAGCAGATGGAAGAGAAAATAATGCAGCTTGAGGCTAAGTCTGAGGCGATGGCTGAGTTAGGAACTGATAGTTTAGAGAAAGAGTTTGTATCTTTGGAAAGAGATGATAATGATATTGAGACTCAGTTGGAGGCAATGAAGGCGGAAATGTTGCCTAGAGGGGCAAATTCTCAATTGCCTCATCAAAAAGGTTCCTATCTGAAACAATCAGACACTGGTGAAGTATCCTAAAAACAAGATTTCAAGGGCTAAAAGTAAAATTTAGGTGAGCTTTAGTTAGGGAATAGCAAAAAATAAATTATCCAATTTTTGAACTAGACCCTGAAAGTTTCGCTACCTAATTTTCCTACTCACTATTCCCTCAATTCAGGGTAATTGTATCTTTTGTTGATTTGGAAGTCCCTTCGTCTCACCCTTGCAAAACCATAAACTATGCCAGAAAACTGAATATCCTTTGTAAAGACGAATTGACAGGATAACATCAAATCAATTTGAGAAAACTTTTGTGCCCACATTCGGCACTATAGACTGTATTATTAAAGGTTACATAAAATCCTCTAGTGAATCAAGTATAATACCAGTTTTATAAATCTTTACTACAAATATTTAGGTTACTGCTTAGGAGTTAGGAGTCTCTATGTAAGCATTCAGCCATCAGCTAGCCTCCTAGGTCGGAACTACGTTAACAGCCATCAGCTATTAGCTATTGCTTTTGGTGGACTATAAAAGCTTTATTGATTAAACCAGAATTAAATCTTATTACAAAAGTCTGCTCCCTTGAGCTTAAACTATATATTCATTTAAACTCCATCCTTAAGGGCGGGATATTATTGCTGTTTGCTCGGCATTCCGCAGGAAATGCTTACTCAGGATGAATAGTTTTGATAGAATTTTTCATGTATTAGTTGATCCATGTATTAGTTGATCTTTGTCGTCAAATAGATATTTCCTAGAAAGTATTTTAATACTGCTTATTATTTGTAACATTATTTTTTCACGCTTGGTATAATTACTTATAATATCTAACAACAAAAAGTGAGACCATAAATCAAATTATCACTCTCTTAAATATTTAGGAAAATTGAAAAAATTTTATTTATAGTCATTTCACTTTAGATTGAGACAAAGCTTCCTTGCTATGAGGTAGTTTAAGACGAAAAAACGTCTCATTTTTAACCCACATTCCGCACGACAAAATGTAGTATGCAAAGATGGTAAAACTTGA
>NZ_JBNHEQ010000250.1:0-18155 GCF_050016015.1 Dapis hubbardiae BLCC-M172 | reverse complement strand
AAGAAGTAAGAAGTAAGAAGTAAGAAGTAAGAAGTAAGAAGTAAGAAGTAAGAAGGAAGAATGAAGAAAGTACATGAGTCTATAGCTCAATACCTTATGATTTTTGTTTTGATTTGTTTGCGCAGCATTCTTTAGGAAACCGTATTTTGTCATATATAAATAGAATAACAGTAGGGGATAGAGAATTTACAAGTCTAAATTTTTCTGTAGAAGTATTTAATGACTCTATAAAAAAATCAAAAGTCAAACCAAGTTTGAAACTATGTTGGTAAAATTAAACTTACTAATTAATCCGTGTATCCGTGGCATAATTACTGTGTGCTTATTAGTCTTATCAAATGTTTAACTTTTTGACAGAAGTTAAGAGTCAAAATTGAAATCAAGTTTGAAACTATTACTCAGAATTAAACCTACTAATCAATCCGTGTATCCGTGGGATAATCCGTGTGTGCTTATTGTTCTTTTAAATGTTGAACTGCTTGACATAAATTAAGAGTTAAAATTAAAATTAAGTCAGAAATTATTAGTCAAAATTAAACCTACTAATTAATCCGTGTATCCGTGCCCAAATCCGTGTGTGCCGTGCCATCATCCTTTTGTGCCAATTTATCTAAAGAAAAGTATGCTTCTTGAAAAATTTGACCATAAGTTTCGGTCATTTCTGCAAAAGTATTTAACGACTCCAATACATATTTAGCATTATTCGCAAATCTCTGACGTAACTCTTCATCTATCAATAAAGACATCAAAACATTTGCTAATTCTTCTGGATTTTCTGGAGTATAGAACAAACCGTTAATATTTGGTTTTACTTGTTCAACTATGCCAAATACTGGGGTAGTAACTATTGGTAAATTATAAGCCATTGCTTCTAATATTACTCTGGGAAAACTCTCGATGCGGGAAGTACAAACAAATATATCTGCTGCTTGATAATATTTTGCTGTGTCAGGAGTTTCTCCTACTATTTCTACTTTTTGCTGAACTTCTTCTGGTAAATTTTTGACAAGTTCGTGTAACTTTAAGCTGTAAAGATTTGGGCGGTCGCCTACTATAAAACATTTTATTTTCTCTATTTCTTTTTCTGGGATAAATGATAAAGCTTTTACTAAGTCCTGTTGACCTTTCCTTTCACAAACAGTACCTAATAATAGAATAACTATTTCATCTTTTTTTACTTCTAAAGCTGACCTTGCTTCTTGTTTAGACCATTTACCACTAGCTTTTTTTAATAAGTCTAAATCTAATCCATTATGAACGACGGTAAAATTGTGATTACTATTTAAAGGGAGGTATTTATTTCGAGTAGCATCAGAAACAAAAATTATCCGATAAGGATAACGGAAACATTCTAATGCTCTGGTAGCTATCTCTGTTCCGAAACGATTAAAATATGTTTGCCAAGGTTGACTTTCATGTACATTCCAGACACTAGGAATGTTTAACATTTGAGCTACATCTACCATAAAAAAGTTTTCCAAAGTATTGATATACATCACATCAATATTTAGAGATTTTATTTCTTGAGCAAAGGTGCTTAAAGCTGCGTCATAAGGATCTCTTTGATAAATATGTTCTAGGGGATTATCTTTAACAATGACTTGAATATTTTGTTGTTGATAGATTTCTCTCAACTCCCCATCATTTACAGAAAATATTATTGGTTCGACAATTCCATCTTTAGCTAACTTTATGGCAATTTCTAATTGATGAAGTGGAGCGCCAGTTAGGTCTAAAGAATTACTACACATCAATAATTTAATTCTGTGATTAGTAGGGAACAGGGAACAGGGAACAGGGAACAGGGAGTCAATTACTTGAGTATTTATTTCTGATTCGTTCTGAGAATTACCAACTTTTGCCTGAGTGTTTATTTCTATGGTCTGAGTATTTATTTCTGATTCGTTCTGAGAATTACCAACTTTTGCATGAGTATCTATTTCTGATTCATTTAGAGAATTTGCCTCTAGGGTTTGAGGATTTAATTCTGAATCTTTCTCTGATTCTTGCTGAGAATTACCAACTTTTGCATGAGTATCTATTTCTGATTCATTTAGAGAATTTGCCTCTAGGGTTTGAGGATTTAATTCTGAATCTTTCTCTGATTCTTGCTGAGAGTTATCGACTTTTGCTTGGGCATTTATTTCTGATTCATTAGGAGAATTTTCCTCTAGGTTATAAGTATTTAATTTTGACTCTTGCTCAGAATTATCGACTTTTACCTGAGTATTTAATTCTATTTTTTTATGATAATTATTGACTTTTGCCTGAGAATTTTCCTCTAGGTTATGAGTATTTAATTTTGACTCTTGCTCAGAATTATCGACTTTTGCTTGAGTATCTATTTCTGATTCATTAGGAGAATTTGCCTCTAGGGTTTGAGGATTTAATTCTGAATCTTTCTCTGATTCTTGCTGAGAGTTATCGACTTTTGCTTGGGCATTTATTTCTGATTTATTTAGATAATTTGCCTCTACGGTTTGAGGATTTAATTCTGGTTCATTAGGAAAATTTACCTCTATAGTCTGACTATTTAATTCCGACTCTTTTTCAGAATTATCAACTTTTGCCTGACTATTTATTTTTACTCCTTTATCAGAAGCATCTAGCTTCCTCCTTCCAACTTCTTCCTTCCAACTTCCTCCTTCCAACTTCCTCTTTCCAACTGCAGAAAAACTTCTTCCTTCTTCCTTCTTGCTTCTTCCTTCTTCCTTCATAAAATACTTCCTCGGTTGAATTTGAAACAACTCATTTTCTAGAGAAAAATGAGGACTATAAAATTCATCTATCATCCGAGAATATTTCCGACGATAATTTGCCTCTTCTTGAGGATTATCAGAATAACCACGACTCGTTCCTTCCTTATGAATTAACTCAGCATCCGGACAATAAACTGAACGGTAACCTAAAGAAAAACTCCGATTAAAAGACAGAAATAAAAGTCGATAACCATAGTCAGCATCATTATAAGCAACGGCAAAATTTTCCTCATCAAATCCACCATTATCTAAAAATAATTGCCGAGGAGTTAACATACAAGCTGCCGTTACTGCCGAATAATTTCTTGATACTGAAGCTTGAGAAAGATAACCCCTATTTTCACTATGTAATAATTTAAAAGCATGACCTGCTAAACCATGATGTAAACCATGAATTACTCCTGCGTGTTGAATTCTTTTATCGGGATAAATTAATTTAGCTCCGACTGCTCCGACTCCAGGAATTTTTGCATACCCCATCATTTGACTTAACCAGTTAGAAGAAATAACTTCCGTGTCATTATTTAGAAAGAGAATATATTCAGTTTTTGCCTTCTCAACAGCACGATTATTTATCGCAGCAAAATTGAACTTTCCGTCAGTATTAGCAATTGGCAAAACCGACACTTTTGACTCACCCAAAAATAAATTTTTCAAACTTGCCAAATACTCTAAACTTTCAGAATCATCACTTTCATTATCAATCACAAAAACTTGATAATTCTGATAGGTTGTCTGGCGCAAAGACTCTATACAAGCTTTCAATAATTTAGCTTGATTTTTAGTTGGAATAATAATTGTCACCGAGTCACCTTCGTCGGGAAAAGTTGGTTTAAAAATTCCTAACTTTTCTCGTATTGCCCAATCTGGTTGAGCAACTTTTCCTGCTATACCTCGACGAATTAAACTTTCTTGAACAGCTTTTTCACCTGCTAGAAAACTTTTCGGTTTTTCTCCTCCAGAAATAGCAGTCGAACCAGGAGAAGTTCGCCAATGATATAACACTAAAGGTAGATGTCCAACGTGACGAGAAATTTCCGTTGCTCTTAAAGCAAAATCATAATCTTGAGAACCTTCAAAACCAATTCTTAAACCTCCAACTTTGTCAAAAATTTCCTTTCTAACTACACAGAGATGACCCATATACATATAGGAAAGTAACAACTCTGGAGAATAATCTGGTTTAAATTGAGGGTCGAATCTTTTGCCTTCCGTACTAATTTTATCGTCGTCCGAATAAAGAAAATCTGTCTCTGGATTTTGACTTATATATAGAGCAACTTCTCCTAAAGCATCCGGAGTAAGTTCATCATCATTATCCAAAAAGAGAATAAAATCTCCCGTGGCAAGTTCCGCAGCAGAATTAGTCGCAGCACTAATATTTCCATTTTCCGAACGGAATATAAGTTTAATCCTAGAGTCGGTCTGAGCTATTTCTGTCAAAATTTCTCGAATGTCTCGATTACTACTACAGTCGTCGGCTATGCAAAACTCCCAATTTTGGTATACTTGGTTTTGTACACTGGCTATTCCCTTGCGTAAAAATTCTATGGGAGGGTCATAAACTGGCATAACCACAGAAATTTTCGGCAAAGGAGTCGGACAACTTGACAAACGGGACATTAAATATTGACGGGAGCGATCGCCCCACTTATTTACTGCTAACCAAGCATCATAAACATCTATGGTTTCTGGGAGGACAAACCCAGGAGGTGGTAATAATTCTCCTTCTTGTTTTTGTTGCTGTCTATATATTGTTAATATTTGTCTGGCAATACTGGGTAATTCTGAGGGTAGAGGTAAGATGCGACCTAATCTTTGTTTTCTTTCGGCAGTCCGTTTCCGAATAGCTTTGGCAAATTTAGATAACTCTTGAAATTTATCCTGAGATTTTTCCCAAAAACTATAACGTTTTAGTTTTAAAATTTCTGGGCAAGGGAAACCTACTATTTCCCCACTTTCTAAATATGCTTCTAAACTAACTTCCCATTTTCCCGACGGAACTTCCACAGTTACTTCAAACCCACTATGCTCACTGCCCACCCAGTCTGGAAAAACTTCCCCCACATCTTTCCGACGCAAACCATAAGCGCAGTCTACAGAAATATCCCCACATTGAAGAACTAATTTGGTAATTTTCTGTTCTGGATGGCAACACCAACCAGCAAATAAAATTATCCCCTCCCGTTGTTGCCAGTTTGTCGGAGCATCAAAATTTGCTTCGACAGTAGATACTGATATAGGATAACTTGCAAATTTCTGCCACTTACCTTTTTGATCCTCCGCTTCCAGAATTAATTGATAATTTCCTGGGGAAAGTTGTACAGATATTTGGAAACCAGAATTTTCTAAGGTCGAAATATCATTTGACTCATTACTTCCAACTTCATCAAAACTTCTGACTTCTGACTTCTGACTTCTAACTTCATATTGTTCTGCAACATCTGGTCGTGGAATGCCATAGTTACCAAGAAAAATTTCTTTTCCTACTCTGCCACGAATATTTTGGATATTGAAAGTTTCGTGGAAACACCAACCTACTATTTCTATTTGGGAGTTAGAAATTTTCCAATTAATAGGAGAGTCGATAGAAAAAATGAAGCGCGGTTGTAAATTTCTCAGTCTCTTTTTTAATTTCCCTTTCAAACTAAACCACTTTTCTCGGAGTTTCCAAAACTTAGAAGATTTCATGGCAGAAATTTCTGCTCTAAGTATTTCTGTTTCATAGTGTTGGGCGTTTAATTCAGTTTGAGTTTGTTCGAGAGTAGTTTGAGTTTCTCCTAATTCTGTTTCTAACAGTTGAATTTTGTTTTGAGATTCTGATGATTTTACCTGAGTAGCATCTAATAACCCTTGAGTTTTTCCTAATTCTGTTTCTAACAGTTGAATTTTGTTTTGAGATTCTGATAATTTTACCTGAGTAGCATCTAATAACCCTTGAGTTTTTCCTAATTCTGTTTCTAACAGTTGAATTTTATTCTGAGACTCTTGTAATTTCAGGATATTACCATTAAGTTGTAGTTGAGTCTGACCTAACTCTGTTTCTAATATTTCGATTTTTTCCTGAGATTCTCCTAACTTAATTTTCTTTCTCTCAAGTTGAATTTGAGTTTGCCCGAAGTCTGTTTCTACTCCTAATAATTTTGTCTGATATTCAGTGAATTTAATCTGAGTACCTTCTAGTTGAACTTGAGTTTTTCCTAAGTCCGTTTCTAAACTCAATATTTTAGCTAAAGCTTCTTGAAACCTAGTTTTTGAGTTATCAAGTTGTGCCTGAGTTTGCCCGAAGTCTACTTCTAATCTAATAATTTTCTCTTGAGACTCTTGTAATTTTGTTTGATTATTTTCTAGTTGAGATTGAGTTTGCCCTAATTTTCTTTCTAACGTAACTACTTTAGTTTGAGATGCTTGTAAATTTTTGCCTTTACCTTCGAGTTGAACTTGGGTTTTACCTAATTCTATTTCCAGTAATTCTAGCTTTTTACTAGACTCTTGAAGCTTGACTGACCTAATGTCAAGTTGTTGCTGGGTTTTACCTAATTCTGTTTCTAAATTCTCTACTTTCTGTTGTGCTTCTCGAAATATTTCTTGCCATCTTTCTACATCTGTTTCTAAACTATTAATTTGTTTTTCTAAACTTCGATTATTTAACCAATCTCGAAATTCCCATAATTCTGATTGACTTTCAACTTCTGACTCATCAATTCTAAATTCTTCATCAAAAATTCTGACTCCTGAGGAATAAATTTTGTATTCTTCACTTCCACCTATACCAATTTTTTCTAATTGCTGATAAACCTCTAATGTTTCTGGAAAATATTTTTCTATGAGGTTAGGTTTGGTAGTTTCATTAATCTTATTTACTAACAATGATTCGTCAAAATTTCCAGGAGGAGGCGCTGCCAAATCTATTTCAAATTTTTCATTAACTGCCTGAATAAAGCTTTCAGGATTTTTGCCAATACTATCAACTTTATCTATTAAACATTGTGCTGAAAATTGTTGATAAAAATCTAAGAGTCTCTGATTATAATCCAACCACATTTTTACAGCTATTTCTGGTTGTTCCAATAACTTTTTATCAGTACCTCGCCGATAAAGAGAATCTACTACTTCCCAAGGAGAACGATAAACAAAAATAAACTTAGCATCAGGCAATAACTCTAGCCAAAAGTTTAAAAATAATGTAGTCCTGGGGTCTTTCCATCCCCAGATTTTGTTCTTTTTATCATTATCTTCTTGACGATTTTTTATCAGTCTTTTTGCTGCTTTTAAATATTGCTTTTTAACTGGAATTTCTTTGATTTCTAAATTACTACCTAGGTCGTCTATATGTTGCGATCGCAATATTCCTTTATGGAGTTCTACAAATTCAATATCTTCAAAATGTCCCCTAATATTTCCATATTCAGGTCCGACTAATTTTTCTCCAATATTTACTCCTACGCTTTGAAATAAGGAGGCGGTTAATGAGGTTCCCGAACGGTGCATCCCTGTAATAATAAAAACTTTTGGTTTCATGTAATTTTTCTCCTTAATGTTAATTAGCTATCAGCTTTTATCAGCTTTGGTTAAAATATCTTTTCTCTTCGGGAATGCTCGACAAAAGCTAACTTTAAAAAAAATTTTTGCTGACCTCTGAGTGTTTTTTCAAGCAAAATTTGCAAAATTCCAAGATACTAATACTTCCTGTTCTGGTGGTAAAGCAATTCTGTCAGTAATTAAAATTTTTAATCTGACAATTACTTCTCCTGAATATTCAGGAATTTCTATTTCTATCACTGCATAGTTAGTTTTGCCAAATATATTTTTATTGTTTAAGGGAAGATTTTGTTGTACGATAGTTTCTCCATTTTTGCTCTTAATAATTTCAATTTCACAGGCAATAGAATAAGTACCTATAGGTTCAATTTGTGGATAAACTCGAAATCGTTTTTGACCTTCTATTTGAAATTTCATCTCAGTCTGATGCTGATACCTATCAGAGAAAATATTCTCTGGTAAATTTCCAGTTTTTTCACGATCAGGCAAAGGTAATTTTTCTAGTTCTGTTATTACTTGCTTGTTGCTTTGAGCCTCAGACAATATTTTCTCCGACAAATTTTCACCTTCTTTCTTATCAGATATAGGAATTTTTTCTACTTCTATATTTTTTCCTATCATTTCTTCCTTTACATTTCCAACATCTTCATTCTTGCCAAAATTCTTAACTTCTAACTTCTGACTTCCGACTTCTGACTTCAGAAAAACTTCTTCCTTCTTCCTTCTTCCTTCTTCCTTCCTACTTAAAGGTTGAGCAACTAAACTTCCAGAAATTGGCTTTTGTAAAATATATAAGTCTTGCCCATTTGCCAAATTACTTTGAGGAAATCTTTTAATGTGTTTAAACATAGAAAATATTTCCTGATAAGCTGCAGGTGTATGAACTGCTGCAATAGTATGTTGACCTTGACCGTCTGTTTCTCCTTCATGGTCAAGATATAAAAATAATCCCTCTTCACCAATACTATACATTTCTGCTTGATGAGCATTTCCACTACGAAAAATATCATAAATTATCGGGAAAAATTGAGGTCCGTGAAGAGTCATAAATAATATTCCACCAGGGCGCAAAACTCGATAAATATCCCACGCCCAAAGATGTTGTAAATCTAAACTTAGATGAGTAAATACTGATATAGCATTAATTAAGTCAAACTGATTATTTTCAAAAGGTAATGGTGGTTGAATATCGTTATGTTTGACCGTGGCAAACTTAATATTTTCTTGACACCATTCAGCACATTCGGCAAAAACGTCGCAACCAAATAATTTTTGATTTGGCAAAAGTTCAGGTTCAAACGCCATGAAATAACGTCCTACCCCACAGCCAAAATCTAATATATTCTCGAATTGATTAAAATTAAATCCTGCTGTTTGAAGATAATTTTTTACTGTATATTTAAGGTCATCAAATGAACTAATAAAAGCTTTTGCACTAGGGTTGCCACTTATTCTTAGTAACAGATGACTTGGTGGTAGTAATGCAATGTTATTAACAGGAGAAATATTAACTACTCGCTCTAAATGAAAATTATTAATAATTTTAACTAGAATAATCTCATCTGATGATAAATTTTGACTATTAATAGTACATGACCATTTATATCTTTGGGCTTGAGTTTCATATTTTGGGAAACAGCTTTCTATTTCTTTTCCATTGGCTAAAACTGATATTTTTTCTACCTTTTCTTCTGGATTAATATCTGCTGCCCATCCCTCTAAATAAATATCTCCTGTAGGTGTCATTTTAATTTTTTGGCAACCTCCATCAGGATGAGAATGAAAGTTTAATAATTTAGCTGTTTGTTCCTCAAATTCTTCTTTCTGACTTCCAACTTCTGAATTTATAGATAAATCTTCCTTTATAACTTCTTCCTTTGAGTTGATAAATACTTCTTCCTCCTTCTTTTTTACTCCTTCTTCCTTCTGAGTTCCAACTTCTGAATTTATAGATAAATCTTCCTTTATAACTTCTTCCTTTGAGTTGATAAATACTTCTTCCTCCTTCCTCCTTCCTTCTTCCTTCCAAATAATATATAAGTCATGGTATCCACAAAGACCTCTTTTAATTCGATGCCATTTTGCCTTTCCCTGAGTCACTTTTTGAATAACTTTCCCTACCCATTTATTTCCAACATAAGTAACTCCATAATCTTCAGTTTTCAGAAAAAGACTTTCACTTTCTGGAGTAAAATAAATTTCTTCTGCTTCTACATCTGTCTCTATAGTCATTAAAGATAGATCGTGGGTACTGAAAATTAATATGCCTTTTTCAGTCAAACAACTATATAATTTTTCTAACCAACCAGCAAAAGTTTTTTGAGGAGTGTGACTAAAAAAAGAACAAGCAAAAATACAGTCAAATTTTTGATTGATTTGATAATCTTCAGGAGAATTAGTTGAAACTATCCCGTCAAAACCAAACTCTTGTTTTTGAAATTTTACTGCTTCAGGATAAATATCCGAAACCCATATTTTATTAGTTGGTATTTCCTGAAGTAAAAATCTACTAAAACGCCCATAACCACTAGCAAAATCTAGAAAAGAGGAGATATTTTCAAAGCCATCAAAATACCATTCTATAATTTGTTTAACTGCATCTAAGATTCTTTTGCCATTAGAAAAATATCGTAGTAATGCTTCATCTTTCCTACCGTCTGTATTTTTCAAAGCATAGAGATACATTTCATCTTGTGGATGAATTATCTCGTTTATTTTTTCAGGTTTTCTAGTTTGGTCTTGAATAAATGTATCTATAATTAATTTATTATTACTCTCTATTTTTTCAACATTCATATTTTTATATTTTAATTTGCTTCAATATTTTTTATCAAACATGAAATAGGTAGCACTAGGCAGAAAAGTAAATAAGTAATACCATTTTACGCTAAACTCCAAATTGTTTTTCTTTCAATTTCGTAACTAAACTGACTACAATTCTTAATTTTATACCCCACATTCCGTAGATAAATTTGTAGTATCAAAATTGTCATGAAAAGAAGTTTTTCGATAGATATTTATACTCTATAAATTATCTTTATTTAACTTTCTCACTCGTCAAATTATCAGGAAAATATTAAGCATCAATAATTACTTAATTGTTAACTACTATGAGTTTATCCTAAATTCTGACTCCTGTTTGCGGAAGATGACCTAGGAAATTCTGACTCCTAGCCTTCTGCTACTTTTGTTGTGCGGAATGTAGGTTCTACCATAATGAATCAAGTTTATAAGTATCTCAAATTATATTAGTTATTTGTAACATTATTTGAGCTAATTAGTATAAGAGAAGTAAATTTTTTTCCTTTTCCTTTTTAAAACTCCTAGCCTCTAATTATATCCTGTTTGCGGAGGATGACCTAGGAAATTCTGACTCCTAGCCTTCTGCTACTTTTGTTGTGCGGAATGTAGTTTCTACCATAATGAATCAAGTTTATAAGTATTTCAAATTATATTAGTTATTTGTAACATTATTTGAGAAAATTAGTATAAGAGAAGTAAAATTGTTTCCTTTTCCTTTTCAAAATTCCTAGCCTCTAATTACTAAAGTATATGTCAATACTTTTAAACTGATCTTCCTTGTTCCTTCTTGCTAATTTTCAGGGAATGGCAAAAAAATAAATTATCCAATTTTTGAACTAGAGCTGGAAAGTTTCAGTGTCTAATTTCCCTACTCCCTACTCCCTACTCCCTACTCCCTAAATATATTCAATTTCTGCCTGCTTATTCACAGTCCCCTGTTTAATTTTTAAATTAGGTTCTATTAAAAAGTCAACGACACCTGTACCGCATGAATCACTATAATGTTGCACTCTAAACATAGCAATGTCAATGCAACGAGATAAATAGGTCAGATGATCGTCTGCCATTCCAACAACTCCAGCATTTAAAAAATATACACCAGGATTTAGTAAACATTTGAACTTAAATTTAACTATAACTTTTTGTTGTGCTGCAATATATTCTACTGATTTAGTAGAACCATGTAAAGATGCTCCTCCTAACTCAAAACCACTGAGAGTTTTTATTAACATTCCAAACCTAACTTTGGATGTAGGATTAATAAATTTTACTCTGTATGTATAGTAATATTCCCGGCGACTAATTAAATGATTTACTCTTTTACCATCCAAAGTAATAATATGGGGGTCAATAATTTCTGCTCCCTTGTCAGGATAATGTATAGTATTTGAAGGTATCATCTCTGGGTCATAAATTTCTTCATATTCTGTTGATTCTGCAATCCGATCTTTACTTTTATTTTCACTATTTTGTTGAGATTGAGATGTTGACTCATCTGTTTCTTTATCATCAAATAAATCCTGAATACTTAAATTAGGAATTTGACGAATTTCCTCTCTTATTGAGGGGATTTTATCAGGGAAAGCATAGATTAATTTCTGATATTTAGAAACTACATATTTAGGAGTATGATAAAGTAACATTTCGCCATGATCCATCAAAATTGCTGAATCACAAAGCTGTACAACTGTTGATGCAGCATGAGAGACAAATAAGATTGTACCTCCTCTTTCTTGAATGTCTTGAATACGAGCAAAACATTTTCTTTGAAATGCTTCATCTCCTACTGAAAGTGCTTCATCAACCACTAAAATATCTGGATATACACTGGTAGCTACAGCAAATCCTAACCTAACAAACATTCCACTAGAATAAGTTTTTACAGGTTGGTCAATAAAATCGCCAATATCGGCAAAACTAGCAATTTGGTCAAATTTTGCTTCTATTTCTGATGTTTTTAATCCTAATAATTGACCGTTAAAAAAAACGTTTTGTCTTCCTGTAAATTCTGGATTAAATCCACTGCCAAGTTCTAGTAGTGCAGAAATTCTCCCTTTAACTTTTACTTTTCCTGTTGTTGGTGTTAAGGTACCCACAATTATTTGTAAAAGGGTACTTTTTCCTGAACCATTCCTTCCTACAATTCCTAAAGTATGCCCTCTTTCTATTTCTATATTTATATTTTGTACTGCCCAGAATTCATCAGCACGACTTTTTCCAGGTAATAAAATTTCCTTTAAACGGTCTACAGGATGTCTATACCGTTTAAAACATTTAGAAACATTTTGTAGTGAAATTACAGTTTCAGGAATCATAGATTTTATAGGAAAATATGAAAATATTCAGATATAATATAGCTGGACATAGCATTTTTATCTGGGATGTGGAAACCAAGTATTATTAAAAAGGTATAGAGGGAATAGTAAATAAGGGAAAACAGCATTAATATAGTGACAAATACAAGGATTATTGGGTGCTGAATCAAAGGTTTTTTTTGATTTAAAAAAAATCTATTATATCTAGATTTACATCTCATTTAAAAACACTATAGCATTTATAAAATCAATTTAATGGGGTAAAAAAGTTGTGAGTTTGAGGAAATACCAGAGATTGGAAAATATCAAAAATGTTGTACAAAATTAATTACACATCTATACAAGCTGAATTCTTTGCCTTCTTAAAGAGCGCAGAGAATTAGAATAGGTAAATAATTTTGCTTAGGTACTTAATCTCTATCATTTCCCCCTTCTTCCTTCTTCCTTTTTCCCTCTTCCTTCTCATAAAACATCGGCAAAAGCAGGACGTAATTTTTGATAAACCCACAAACCAAAATAAAATATTATTACAGACATTAAAGCAGCAATTCCTAATTCTCCCCAGTGTTTAATTTCTCCTACTAAAACTAGGTCACGATATACTTCGGCGATCGCTGTTAAAGGATTACACCAAAACACCCAAATTCTCCAATTTTCTGGAATTACAGATGCAGGATATACTATTGGTGTAACGTAAAACCAAAGATTAATAATTACTCCTAAAGTCTGTGGAATATCTCGTAAAAATACTGTTAATCCAGCAGTAAAATATCCTAAACCTGCTGTTAATAAAAGCTGAGGTATAAACACTACAGGTAATAACCATAATGTTTGATTTATCGCCCCAGATGATATATAAAACATTCCTGTTAAAGCTATTAATCCAAATGTACTTTCTATAAATGTTGAAAGAATCGGAACTAAGGGTAATAAACTGAGGGGAAAGACTACTTTTTTAACTAAATTGGGCTGTCTAATTACACATCCAGAAGCTTGAGTCAATCCATTAGTAAAAGCCAACCAAGGTATTAATCCTGCAAATAACCATAATCCAAAGGTTAACTTACTATCTTCTGGTAATCCTTTTAGGTCTAGCTTAACTTTAAGAATAATTGAGAAGACGTAGGTATAAATTAAAAGTTGGGATAGCTGATTGAGTAGTGGCCATAAATTGCCAAGAATTGAGCCTTTATATCTAGCTTCCAAATCTCTTCGTACTAATGTGAATAGCAGGTTTAGGTTAACTAACCAATGAGTATTTACCACGGTTAGCCAACTACTAACCCTGCTAGTTTTGCGGACAATACCTTTCATAGTCCTACTTATTTCCGTTTTTCTCCTCTACACCACACTCAAGCAAAGTTGCTTGATGTTAAATGTATATAATGTACTCTTTCCCTCCACTATGCAAGAAAAAATTAGTAAGTCAAAAGTCAAAAGTCAAAAGTTAACATTTAAAAACAAGATTATTTAGTCTGAAAACTATTACTTACAAGCTTTTCAGGCAATTATTTCACAGGATTGGGGTTAAACTATTTTTGGTACTATTGGGACTTAAGGGACTTCCAAATAAAACAATATACAATTACCCTGAATTTAGGGAATAGGGAATAGGGAGTAGGAAGTAGGGAAATTAGGCAGCGAAACAAACAGGTCTAGTTCAAATAATTGGATAATTTATTTATTTTTTGTTCTTTCCTTAGACAAAATAGTGCCCGAAAATAGACTTAAATATAGACAGGCAAAAACTTTTACTTCAAAAAGGTATAAATACTTAATTGCCAATAGTTATAGCCTTTTTTATGGGATTGACGTAATTCCCTGATTATAGACTGACGTTTCCTGCGAAATGCTGCGCAAACAGCCATTTTTTCTCCTAGAAAATGTCTGAGTATAACTATTTAAGTGAATTTATATGAGTATCCAAAATAATACTATTATCCAGGTATCTAGGAATATCACTTTTTTCCTGTTAGATATTTACTGAAAAGCAATCGGGAGTTATAATCGCAATTATTTAGTTCAGTAAGGGTTCTATTGCTTGCTCAATTGCTTTTAATTGCTCCGTATCATAGCCCCAACGTTTGAGAAAGTCTGTGTAATTTCCCTGGCCAGTAGTTGTAGCTTGATATAATTCCAGAATATTGTCTGATAAGCCTGGTATATTTACACTTTTTATTAGTTTCGTGGTTCGCGAGCGCACTTTTTTCGATTCATTGGCTGTCTCCTCATCTTGATTTTGCTGATGGTGGACTACCATTGCCGAACACATGGCCAGATTTTTTACTAACAGTTCTACCACTATTTCTGGAGCTGATTCTAAGGCTCTAAATATTGATGGTGATGGATTATCTGCTAAAGGTCTAGAATCTGTAAGATAACTAACGAAAAATCCTCTAGCACCATTTTTACTCTTGACTAAATTGCCAATTAATGGTTCGATTTCAGCTTCCGATAGCTGGCCTGTTTCCATCTCAGACATTATTTCTTGAGTCAGGGCGATCGCTTCTTCAAATGTTATATTTTCTGCTACTGATAATAATGAGGTCATAAGTTTAGGATAATTATTAAATAGACTCTTTGTATGATAATAAGGATGTTAGCTCTAATTTTCCAGTTATGGCCATAATTTCTTCTAAAAAACAACCACCAGAAAGGCCAGATGATGACATTTTCTTAGCCTCCGAAAAAAAAACTAGATATAAAACAAAAAAATCCAAATCTCAAACTGAAACAGCAGAAGTAGAAGCTCTATTAGAAGCAGAGGCAAATTTTGAAGAAAAAAGTAGTAATCAAAATGAAGAAAAAATCCGACCTCAAAGATTAGATGAATATATCGGACAGAAAGACCTGAAAGAAGTATTGAATATTGCGATTTCGGCAGCTAAATCTAGAAAAGAATCTCTAGACCATTTACTATTATATGGTCCTCCTGGGTTGGGCAAAACTACTATGTCTCTGATATTGGCTGCAGAAATGGAGGTTAATTGTAAAATTACTACTGCACCTGCCATTGAAAAACCTAGAGATATAGTTGGTTTGCTAGTAGGTTTACAAAAAGGGGATATTTTGTTTATAGATGAAATTCATCGCCTTTCTAAAATGACAGAAGAAATTTTATATCCGGCGATGGAAGATTTTCGACTAGATATTACAGTCGGTCAAGGTAAGACATCTAAGACTAGAAGTATCCCTCTAAAACCTTTTACTCTAGTAGGAGCAACTACTAGGGTCGGTTCTTTGACTTCTCCTCTGCGCGATCGCTTCGGAATTATTCAGAGGTTACGGTTTTATGAGGTTGATGAACTGAGTTTAATTATTATCCGAGCAGCAAAACTTTTAAATACGGATATTACGGAGGATGGTGCTGAGGAGGTTGCCCGTCGTTCCAGGGGTACGCCTCGAATTGCTAATCGTTTACTGCGGAGGGTGAGAGATTATTCAGAGGTGAAAAAGTTGACTCCGATAAATGCTGAGGTTGCAGGGGAAGCTTTGGAGTTGTTTAATGTCGATCCTCTAGGTTTAGATTGGACAGACCGTAATTTATTGAGGACGATGATTGAGAATTATAATGGTGGACCTGCTGGTTTGGAGACTATGGCGGCAGCGACCGGGGAAGATGCTCAAACTATTGAGGAGGTTTATGAGCCATATTTGATGCAGATTGGGTTTATGCAGCGTACTCCTCGTGGGAGAGTTGTGACTTCGGCAGGTTGGAGGCATTTGGGTTTTAGTCCGCCCGATGAGCAGTTAAGTTTGAAGTTGTAGGAAAATAATAGCAGTCAGGAGACAGGAGGAATGGGTATGGGTATGGGTATGGGTATGGGTATGGGTATGGGTATGGGTATGGGTATGGGAGTGAGAAGGCAGTCGGAAGAATTTAATGAGTGATTTTTCAGCCAATAGTCAACCCAAAATCCTCACTTTATACAGCTCTTGATTAAGGAAAACCTTCTACTTTTTCAAGACTTAAAAAAGCTCAAGCCATGATTAATATTAATGCTTTTAGATTTAATCAGCCAGTCCTAATATAGAGAAACAAGGTGAAAAAATACTAGGCTAGCGACAAGTTGAAAAAGTAGGGGTGAATGGTTATTCGCCCTTACAGGGTTTCAGTTATGACGACTGGTTTATCAATCTGAAAAGCTCTGTAATGGAGACATACAGAACTTTCCGCTCTTATGAGATATACCCTCTAGATTTATGATATTAAACTATAGCTATATAACACTTATTTTATACCTACTGAAAAATCTTATGTTTGTAGGATATACAAAGCACAGTTATTAAAGCTAGGAAAAAAAACAAAAATTCAGGATTTGCAGATAACGTCAATATTGCTGCTGCTAACTGAACAATTTCTATGACAATGGAAGAAATTTTAAGTTTTTTCATTTTTTCATTTTTTTTATTTGTGTGAGTACAATGCAATAGGAATCAGCTTTTTTATTTGTGTGAGTAGAATGCAATAGTAATGAGCTCACAATATCTCCATAAATTCGGTAAATACCACCTAATTAGAGTAATATCAGAAAAGCAATTGCAGTGATGATTGCGTTAAAGTATTTAGTCTGCTATTTATAAAATAAAAGAGCGATATTGTGGATTTATTAGACAATTAGTTGCTTGATTTGCTAAGTTTCATCCGAAAAGTTTCAACGATCGCGAAACAGAAACAAATTGAAGATAATTAGTATAATACTTGATTTTTTAAAGAGGAGAATATGGAGCAGGAAACCTTAAATAAAATCCTCAATTCCAGCCAAAATATTCAGGAGGAAATGAGGGATACTCGTGAAAAAATGTTAGAGCTTTTTCAACTTCAAGGAAATATTGATGGAAGGGAAAAATTATGGCAAGCTCGATTAGATTTTACTGTTAGAGTTTTGTCTCATCTGAGAAAAATTAGTCAGGAAGTTGTACTTTCTCAATTAATAGATGGAAATATGCCACACTTTCGGGAAGCATACAAAGATAGTGATTTGACTGACTCAGATATAGTTAAAATTGAGGCTATAAATATGAGCATTCTTACAGTTGCTTTAACTAAATTGGCAGAACAATAAGTAGAAGCTGAACTGAAAAAAATGATGGAGATAAAGTAGGATAAAATAATGATTTATTTGCCTGATGGAGACAAGATTTTAAGAAAGCTATCAGTGGGATTAGTTCAGACTAACTATGCAATGGAAAAAGATGGTTTTCTGAAATATCCTTATTCTAAAAAATTACAGAGAGCGATAAATTATCTGAGTTTTTTATATTTAATGAATGGTGTATAAATACCAATAGGAATAGGCGAAATAATAGAGAAAGCAAAAACTATTCCTCTTGGTGAATGGCAGCTTAATTTATCGGATTATGAATATGACAATGAATTATTGCTTGATGAAGAGGGAGTACCTAGAGAATTATGTGAGGAGTTCGCAGCAGAGGATCTAGATTATAATAATCCAGATAGTTTCCAAAGCAGGATTTTTAAATCAATTAAAGACTTAGCTGAAAATAGCCAAAATCCAGATATTATCTATACTTAAATTAGGAAATTTTTGGTGAAATACCCTTTGTAAACTCAAGATGAAAGGAGTGATATATTAATTGATGTAAATGTTAAATCTAATATTTTCAAATAACTTGTACTAGATGAAGTTTACCAAGATAAAATTCCTAGTGCATATTCTGTTAACGGGACTTTAGCAAATTTCAAGCCCAAACAAATCCCAAACTCTCTTTATGA
>NZ_JBNHEQ010000249.1:68597-84353 GCF_050016015.1 Dapis hubbardiae BLCC-M172 | reverse complement strand
TTACCGAATCATTAATAATTAGTAATTAGTAATCAACTGGGGTTTGGAGACCAAACCCCTACAGTTTTTTCTGACCATAAATTTCATCTTACCGAATCATTAATAATTAGTAATTAGTAATCAACTGGGGTTTGGAGACCAAAACCCTACAGTTTTTTCTGACCATAAATTTCATCTTACCCAATCATTAATAATCAAATGATTCAGCTTTATTTGCCTTCCCCTGAAAAGGGAAAAAAATCAAATTTTTCCTTGAGGGTCAATCCTCTCTCTAAAAGGGAGAGGTAATTATCAATTATTCATTATCCATTAATGAAATATTTATCTCGTCTTAATAAAAATTTGATTGAAGTAATACATTCCGTCAGAATTATTAGCAATACCAATACCAGTTAAATTATAGTCACCTATCATATTTTTATGATGACCAGGACTATTAATCCAACCCATAACAGCTTGTTCACCAGGATTACTATAACCAAAATTATTAGCCAAATTTTCAGCAGCACTTCTGTAAGTAATTTTTTGACTGATTACTTCTACTCTTTCTTTAAATCCATCATGGCTAAAAGTTGCTTCTCCACTAGCCATTTGTTGAGCATGAATTGCAGCTTGTTGAGCAATAGTAGTATCCCATTCTAGAGGAGGCAAATTCTGAGATTTTCGATATTGATTTATTTGGGCAAAGACAGATTTTTTCAATCTACTAACATCAGGTGAAACTGTTACATTTGGTCTAGAAATAAGAGTTTGTCTGGGATTTTGAATTTCTGGCATTTCTGGCAAATTTTCGATTAAATTTTGATAATTACAACTACTCAAAAATATTGTCAAAATCCAGAAAATTTGTTTTAAATATTTATGATTCATTTGCATAAAGTAGGAAAAACTAGGCTTGAGATTGCTGAAGAGTCGGTCGCAATGACGAAAATACCTTTTTTTGCGTAATTCAAAAGTAGGGGTTTGGTCTCCAAACCCGTTTGGTCTCCAAACCCGTTTGGTCTCCAAACCCGTTTGGTCTCCAAACCCGTTTGCTCTCTAATTTTATAATAGATATCGGCTTTCTTGCATATAAAGTAGCGATATAACATCCATTCCGCTTTGGTTCCCAGATCCAAGGCGTTTGATATGCGGCAGCGATATTGCTCTCTTTCGCGATTATTATTGATGTTATATTCATCTATTGTCCAATAGTTAGAGTTTGCAGATAAAATATCAAAACCTTTACAAGTAAAAGTTTCAGCCTTTTTATGCCTTATATTGATGTTATATTCATCTATTGTCCAATAGTTACAGCAGTTTCCGCACCTTATGAAGTACATATGTACAAGCAAGTGCAGCAGCTATATACTTTCATGCAACAAAGCCATAGATATCTAAGAAAAAACCCGGTTTCTGAATTTGTCTGCGTAAGTCTTAAACTTGTTGACAACAGAACTTACCCATAAAGTACGAAAAACTAGATATTGAGATTGCTGAAGAGTCGGTCGCAATGACGGAAATAAGTTGTAGTGCGTAAGTCCTAATAATATCAAATTCGGATAATTACTATAAGTCATTGCGACTGGAACGGAGTGGAAGGAAGCAATCTCAAGAGTTTAGGAGATTGCTATCCGTTCCGGACTGCTTCGCAAACCCTGTCGGTCGCAATAACGACTGTTCAACCGGATTTTATATTAGATGTCGTCGGGGCGAATGGTAGATTTCGTAGGGGCAAATGGCCATTCGCCCCTACTCTTATCTTTAATAAATACTGAATAACAGGAATGCTACCAGATTTGATATAATATCAAATCCGCTGGCTTTGGAGTGATATAATTCTACCATCAGTATTGGTGAAAACTCCTAGTTTATGGAGGGTTTGGAGACCAAACCCCTACGGTCTTGAATTCTACCGATACTACCAGATTTGATATTATCCTTCCAAAAACTTCGCCACCGTTTGCACATCCTTATCCCCACGTCCGGAACAGTTAAACACAATACGCGGACTACCATTTAACTGCGGACAAAGAGTTTCCAAATAAGCGATCGCATGAGCAGTTTCCAGCGCCGGAATAATACCTTCCAACTGAGACAAACGTTGAAAAGCATCAACCGCTTCCTTATCAGTCACACTATAATATTCAGCCCTATTACTATCTTTCAAAAAACTATGCTCAGGACCCACTCCAGGATAATCCAAACCAGCACTAATCGAATGGGGTTCTATTATCTGACCTTGCTCATCCTGCAACAAATAACTCATCGCTCCATGCAACACACCCACGCGACCAAGAGTCAAAGTAGCAGCGTGCTTATTCGTATTAACTCCCTCGCCAGCAGCTTCCACACCGATCATCCGCACCGATGACTCATTCATAAACTCATGGAATAAACCCATCGCATTAGAACCACCTCCAACACAAGCCATCAAAATATCAGGCAAACCGCCCCACTTTTCCAAACATTGAGCGCGAGTTTCCACGCCAATGATAGCATGAAAATCACGCACCATCATCGGGTAGGGATGAGGACCCGCAACCGAACCCAAAATATAATGAGTCGTCTCCACATTTGTCACCCAGTCGCGAATAGCTTCCGAAGTCGCATCTTTGAGAGTACCGGTGCCAGCTTCTACTGATCGTACCTCCGCCCCCAGTAGTCGCATTCTAAAGACATTTAGAGCTTGACGTTCCATATCGTGAACGCCCATATAAATCACACATTCCAAGCCAAACCGAGCGCAAACCGTAGCAGTCGCAACACCATGTTGACCAGCACCTGTTTCAGCAATAATACGTTTTTTGCCCATCCTCCGAGCTAATAAAGCTTGAGCTAGAGCATTATTAATTTTGTGCGCTCCAGTATGGTTGAGGTCTTCCCGTTTCAGGTAGATTTGTGGCCCTGTGCCATCTGGTCTGGCATAATGAGCGGTCAAACGTTCAGCGAAGTAAAGAGGGCTAGGGCGACCTACATAATCTCGTAGGAGTTGTTGCAGTTCCTCTTGGAAAGTGGGGTCTTGACTATATTTTTTGTAGGCTGCTTCTAGTTCAAATAGGGCTGGCATTAACGTTTCTGGAACATATTTACCGCCAAATTGGCCAAATCTACCCAGGCCATCGGGTTGTTGAGTTGAGGTTGGATTTAAGGGTGTAGTAGTCACGAATTGTTTCTAAATAATTGAACAGTTTTCATTATATGTATACTGCTTGCTTAGTAGTTTAGCTAAGTTGAGAATCATTGATTTTGATTGTTATAATATTAGGTATATGAAGGTTAGATAGTATTAAATAATTTGCCAAAAATTCCAAAATAGATGATCTAGTCTGAAATTTTACCCCATGTTCCCTGTTTCCTTTTCCTGATTACCCAATTCTCTAGGCATTTTTTATATCACCTCAATGAAGCTCCTATATAGTTTAAAAATTGCAACTTAAATGTTTTTTGGCTCTACTAATTATTTTTATCAAATTTTTTAAGGAAATTTTAACTTTTGTTTGTAGATGTCAAGCAGTTATAAGTTTTGTAAAAAATTGTTGTAAAAATCAGACTAGACCTTCAAAAAGGCACAAAATAATTAATATAAACTCTCTCTATCTATAAAGAAGAGAAAGACATCTAAAAATAAAAAAAATTTAGATGAAAACATCAAGAAAATATTAAGAGAATACTATGGAAGTAGAAGAACTTTTGGCGCGTTATGCTGCCGGGGAAAGAAATTTTCGGGATATTGAGTTGTTCCGATCCGAGCTGAGTAATGTTAATTTAGCTGGTGCAAGTTTGTTTCGTGCTAACTTGTTCCGGGCTAATCTATTTAGGGCAAATTTGATTGGTGTTAATCTGTATAATGCTACTTTGATTGGTACTAATTTGTATTGTGCAGATTTGAGTGGTGCTAACTTGAGTGGTGCTGACCTAACTCGTGCAGATTTAAGTGGTGCAAACTTAAGTGGTGCTGACTTAAGTGCTGCTGACTTGAGTGGGGCAATTTTAAGTTATGCTCATCTCAGTTATGCTGACATGAGTCGTACTAATTTACATAAAGCAACTTTAATTGATACAAATTTAACTGGTGCAAACTTAAGTGGCGCTGACCTCAGAGATACAAAAATAACTGGAGTGAATGTAACTGAGACAAAATTTTCTCTGGGTATCGGTCTGTCTACAGAGATGAAGCAAGAGTTGCAACAGCAAGGAGCGATCATTGAGGATATGCCAGAAGAACCTCATGCAAGTAGATTATTAAGTAGGACTTAATAGACTTGTCACTTTATAACTAAAAAAAACTGGAAAACCCAAGTTTAGTAAGGATTTTAGCTATCCTCCAGAAAAAAATATTTCATTTTTATTGCTGTCTGACAACAGTTTTCATTTCACTAGACCATAGTAGGGGCAAATGGCCATTTGCCCCTACAGGGTTTTGGTTGTGACTTGAGGTCATTAATCTGAAAAGCGCTGTAATTTGAGCGATTTTTTTCATCTAATTACTCAATCTTTGCTTCAACACACCTGCTAAACCTGCTATTGGAACTTTCATTTGTTCACCAGTTCTTAAATCTTTTAAACTACACATATTAGCTGCTGCTTCCTCGGAACCAATAATTATACAAAAAGGAATCTTTTGTTTATCAGCTTGTTGTAATTGTTTCCCAACTCCACGACTATCAAAACTGGTTATAACATTCATTCCACTCTGGCGTAATTTTTGAGAAACATCCAAATAAGTTGGCATTAAATCTTCCTGCATATTAACAACCATTACTGTTGCTGGAGTAGGAGCAAAAGATTCTAAAATACCTGCCTTTAATAGACGACTCATTAATCTAGTTAAACCAATAGAAATACCAACTCCTGGCATTTTTTCCC
Source organism: Dapis hubbardiae BLCC-M172 (assembly GCF_050016015.1). Lineage (NCBI taxonomy): Bacteria > Bacillati > Cyanobacteriota > Cyanophyceae > Oscillatoriales > Microcoleaceae > Dapis > Dapis hubbardiae. The sequence goes on along the minus strand of NZ_JBNHEQ010000249.1, from coordinate 79,505 downwards.
CAATAAACATTCCTACTAATTCTTCATATCTACCTCCCGAACAAATACTTCCTAAAGCTTCATGTCCGATTAAAGTAGTTTCATAAACTGTTCCTGTATAATAATCTAATCCTCTAGCTATTGATAGATCAATACAAAAACGTTGCTCCGAAACTCCCAAATTTCGCACGCCAGAAATTACTGTTTCTAATTCTGAAATTCCCTGACTTAAAACTTCAGAATTATCCAAAGTTTCTGCCATGATTTTCAGTTTATCTAAAACATCATCAACTGCACCTTTAATCTTAGTAAAATCCCAAACTTTTTCGACTTGCTCTTCAGAAAGACAAATTTCTGCCAAAGCTTTTTTAACTTTTGCTTCTCCTACTTTTTCAGCAGTATCAACAATCCGAATACATGAGATAATATTATCTGGTGCGACTCCCACAGATGCAAAAAAACCAGTTAGCACTTTCCGGTTATTAATTCTGATGAGAAAATCTCCAATATTAATTGCTTCAAAAATTTCAGCAATAATTGCAGGAATTTGAGCATCATATAATAGACTTAATTTTCCTCTGCCAACAACATCAATATCGCATTGTCTAAACTGACGAAAACGACCATCTTTTGCCCGTTCGCCTCGGAAAACTACATCCATTTGATAACGAGCAAAAGGAAAATTTAGGTTATTCAAATGCCGAGCAATATAAGCAGCTAAAGGTACAGTTTGGTCAAATTTTAATGCTCTTTCTTCCGAACCAGTATCTCCAGCTTTTTCTTTTTCTGCTTGACGATTTGGAGGTAGAATAGGAGATAAACCATAAACAATATTATCTCCTTGATTTCCTTTAGCTTGTAAAACTTCTAAACGTTCAACTGCTGGAGTTTCAATAGGTGTAAATCCGTAGCGTTCAAATACCTGACGAATTGTATCCATTAGATAACTTTCCAATCGTTTTTCACCAGGGAGAAACTCTGGAAATCCACTAGGACAACTATAATTAATTTTATCTGTTTTTGCCATTTTTAACCTCAGAATAGGGAGTAGGGAGTAGGGAGTAGGGGAGTGGGAGAGTGGGGAAAAGTAAAAACATAAATAATTAACACGCTACTTAACCAATTATTATTAAATACTCCTCACTAATAATTATTAAAAAAGTTATGGGGAAGCTGATAGCTGAATGCTGAATGCTGTTTGCGCAGCATTCCGTAGGAAATGCTTACCTTAGCGTTCAAATACCTGACGAATTGTATCCATTAGATAACTTTCCAATCGTTTTTCACCAGGAAGAAACTCTGGAAATCCACTAGGACAACTATAATTAATTTTATCTGCTTTTGCCATTTTTAACCTCAGAATAGGGAGTAGGGAGTAGGGTTTTTAGGAACTAAGATATCTGTGCTATTTGCCTAGAATCATCTTGCAGTTAGCTCTCAGATTTTTAACCCATAAATTGAACCACAAGAACGATGAGTTTGAGTTGTCAAACAATACAATTCTGTGGCTGTAAATATTTATTTTTCTCAGAAGCTGATAGCTAATTGCAGACTGCTGAATGCTTACCTCCTTACTTTTTATTTCCCCCAAAAAAGCCTCCAAATAAACCACCGCCTTTATCAGTTTTATTTCCTTTCTTTTCAGTTTTAGCAGTAACTTTTCCATTTCTTTTCTTGGTATTATTACCAGTTACAGCTTGTTCTAATAATTTTTTCACCTCTAATGCTTTAGATTCTTTAGGATTTAAAGATAAAGCTTTTTTAATCTGAATTTTTGCCATTGTGCCTTGCTTTTGTTGTAAATAACATAATCCCAATAAAGCATGACAACGACTATGATTTGGATCTGTTTTTAAAGCACCTTTTAACTCTAAAATTGCCTTAGCATAATTCTTAGTAGATATCAAACTTTCCGCCCGACTACAAGCTTGCTCCACTAAAGGATTTTGAGCTTTGGGTTTTGCTGTTGTAGGTTTTTCCTGATTAACAGGAGGTTTAACTGGTGGTGGTGGTGGCAGTACAGTACCTCCACCTTGAGGTTGTTTCCGCATTAGATAAGCTAAATTTAGCTCACTAATTTCTCCAATTATTTCTAAAGTTTTATCTAAAGATTCATACTGGCGATCGCTCAACTCCTCTAGAGCAACCTTATATTTTTCTTGATAGTCTCCCACTTTAGCAATTTGTTTAGCAGCATCAGTAGTAAATGTAATTTGACTACGTTGTTGAGTAACAGTATTACCTAGTTTATTAAGGATGACAAAAAGTTCGGCGCGATCGCTCTCCTTAGAAAATTTATTATAAGCAGGACTTACCAGTTTAGATAATAACTGATTAGCAAATTCTTTATCCTTCTCATTTTCAAAAGGACAGGTATCAGGATGTAAACGACGCGCTACCCGCATATAGCGTTTCCGAATTTCAGGAAATTTTGCATCTAGAGAAACCCCTAAAATTGCATGATGGTCTGTAAAATCAAATGTGAATAATCCTTGTGTAAATGTAAACATAATAACTACTCCTCCTTACCGAAATTTCATTAAATCTAATAGACATCTCCAAACATAAAAAATAGAATTAATTTTTACCCAGAAATTATCAATTACTTCTCCCTAATTCCCTCTTTTCTAGACATATCTAAATAATAAAAAATAAAATCAATTATTTCCTCCTGTTCCCTACTCCCTACTCCCTACTCCCTACTCCCTACTCCCTCATTTTTAGAGAAATCTAATTTAATCTATCAGTAGTATCCCAATAAGCTAGAGGTGGAATTTCAATCAAAGCTTTACTCATCAAATCGTGAATTTTACCATTAGTAGCCAAAATTTTCCCCGACTTGAAATCAAAAGGACTACCATTATAAGCCGTAACTTTACCTCCTGCTTCCTCCAAAATCACTATACCAGCAGCCACATCCCAAGGAGACAAATTTCTTTCCCAATAACCATCTGCACAACCACAAGCAATGAAAGACAAATCCAGAGCAGCAGAACCCGAACGTCTTACTCCTTGAGCTAAATGACACATTTGACAAAATTCTTTATAGTTATTATCCGTTGTTTCCCGACGGTCATAGGCAAAACCTGTAATAACTAAACTTTTTTCTAACGTAGTAGTTTGAGAAACAGAAATTGGCTCACGGTTTCGAGTTGCTCCCAACCCTTTAGCAGCACGAAACAATTCATCCAAAATTGGATTAAATACCACTCCCACCTGTGGCAGTCCATCAATTAGTAATCCCACTGAAATAGCTGAAAAAGGATATTGGTGAGTAAAATTAGTAGTACCATCCAAAGGGTCTATTGCCCACAAATATCTACTTGTTGTATCTCCCAACTCTCCCGACTCCTCAGCAAGAATAGCGTGGTCTGGCAAATGTCGCTGTAATACTTTTACAATTGCCTCTTCTGCTGCTTTGTCCGCTTCAGTTACCAAATTTCCTGGATTACCTTTTTCTTGAATATCTTTGAGATTACCCCAATAAGACATTAACTCCGCACCACCAGCAAGAGCAGCTTCAGTGGCAATATCTAGGAAAACTTTTAATTCTTCTATACTCATAAAAAATAAAAAATAATTAACTTGATTGACGGCATTATTTTAGAGAGTGTGGGGGGTGTGGGAGGTATGGGAGGTCTGGGGGGAAAGAGTAAAGAGTATCGGAGTTATGGAGGAAAAGTTAGTTTTCATTAATGCACCTTGCATATCTTCGAGACCCTCTACTTCTGACTAATTGATAATTAATAATTATGTTTGCGTGCCACAAAGCTTTTCTGGGGAATGCTGCACATTCATGTCAGCTCTTAGCCAAAACGCTTTTTCGTATAGGGAATGCTCCGCAAACATGTCGCGCAGCGAAACAAAAATAATTATCCATTATCCATTGTCCATTATCAATTAATGAAACTCCCTATTCCCTATTTGAACGAAATTGTCCAGGAGTTTGACGCATTGGTTGGTCTGGGTTCCAAATACCTAACCCCATCAATCTAGCTCTTTCTTGGGCATTAGTCAGACGTTCCATATACTTAGTATTAGGAAAATATGGCTCTGCTAGAGCTAAACCTTCTTTTACCATATATTCATTGATTAGTTTCCCTCTAAGCCAAACATGAGCTAGTAAGCGATCAAATCTATCTTTCTCCTGGACATCAAACTCCAATAATACTTCTTGCCCCAAAGTTAATTTTTCTAGTTCAATTCTTGCTTCTTGTCCCCAAGGTTTTTGTCTAATATCCGGCGCTTGAATGCCAATCAAGCGAATGGGTTCTAATAAAGGTACAGCAGCAGAACGGTCAGCTATTTCTATCGTTTGTCCACTAACAACTCTTTCTACTCTAGTAACTTTGCCTGAAGGTCGGTTTAGATTTTGACAACTAGCCAACAATATACAGGCCATAAGTAGATAAATTATTTTAGTCCTCATCCAATGGCAGTCCAACTTTTACCTTTCCTTTGCCAAAGTAGCGGCCAAATTGGAGTTCATACACTTCATCTTCATCCTGTGTTTCTACAAATAGGTCAGAACGGGCATAACTGACACAAAGAAGAGCATAACCCTGTTTTTGCAGTTCTAGGGATAGCCCCATTGCTTCCGGTTGATAGATGTCCCCAGATATAACTCTGACTGCACAAGTAGTACAAGCACCATTACGGCAGGAAAATGGTAATTCGACTCCTTGGTTCTCAGCACTGTGTAGAATGTAGCGGTCATCAGGAACCTGGACTTTATAATGGGTATTATTTTGGCGATCGTGTATATTAATCTGGTGATAAGAGGCCATTTCAGTTATCAGTTATCAGTTAACAGTACCTCCGGCTTCAGCTAGAGGAATTTTCTTTATTGCCTTAAAAGGGCAGATGATTGACCTTATTTATTGGTCAGTGTTTAGATTTTTAGGTTATCTATCACGATTTAGATATTAGCTTTTGATGACTAGACCAAAACGTGGCTTATACTTAATCTTATGTTATTGAGGCCCAAAACCCAATAATAAATTTTTTTGTCTGAGGGGGTTGCCAAATTTAGATTAGTTCTGCTAACATAGTTGAATTGTGAGCAAATTTTAAATTAAATAATTTTGCTTCCTGGAGAGGTGGCCGAGTGGTTTAAGGCGCAGCACTGGAAATGCTGTTATGGGGTAACTCATACGGGGGTTCGAATCCCCCCCTCTCCGTTTTTAGCGTTGAATACTATCAGGACTTACTCATAACCGCCATATCTATATCTAGTAGGGGCGATTTCCTACGGAATGCTCCGCAAACGCGTTTACGAAGTATTCCGGAACGGAAATCGCCCCTACAGATGGTGTATAACTTGAAATTTTGCGTAACTCCTGAATATTAAAAAAAAATATTGAACATTTAGAGAAAGTTAAATCGCCTTTTCAATATTTATATAAAAACTTCTTAGAATCTAAAAAATAATGTAGGAATGTTCCATCACACATCCCTACATTATTTGCTTAATTATCATTAATTTTAATTAGGGCTTGCTGATTAATTCTCAAAGGATTAACAGATAAAAAGTTTGGCTTTTCTAGGTCGAAAAAAGTACCTGCTTTTTAGAGCGAAAATCTGAAAAAGTGAGTATTTTCGGCGCATAGTTGGGCAGAAAAATCAAGGGATAATTCTGACTCCTACCTCCTCTAAATTCCCTGTGACTCCTGACTCCTGACTCCTGACTCCTACCACTACTAAAATACTTTTTCAGCAAACCCTAATTAACTTTTATCAATTTTCTGTGGTGGAAACGTGAGAAAATTTCCTACTGCACCAATAGTCTGATATCTATTACCCTGAAACTCAGTTGTATAAAAACTAAATAAGATTAAATTTTGACGTCTGGTGGCATTATCCATTAATTCTTTAATTGTAGTTCTTTGACTCTTAATTAGCTTTTCACAACTTTTAACTAAATCACCTGTAAAATCACTCAAAAAGTCTGGTACTTTAGATTCTTTACAAACAGATTCCCTAATCTCAGTTACCAGTTTATTAGAAGCATAATTAACATATTCATCTCTAGGAGGATTAGTAAATCCCATTATTGTAGCTCCTACTGTTAGAGCGATAACTCCTGCTTTGCTCAGACCCCAAAATAGAGGTGGTTTGTTGTAGCCGTTGGATTTTTTATCTTGTAACATAGTTAGAAATTCCTGATTATTTTGTATAGTTTGAATAAAGAAAATGATAGGTGGGTTTTCTTTCGTAAGGTAAGCATTTCCTGCGGAATGCTATGCAAACAGCAATAATATCTAAACCTTAAGGACTTGCTATAAATGAATATAGCCTTTAAAGTCGGCTTTTATAGTAATATTCAATTTACTTCAATTAATAAAGCTTTTATTTCAATAATGGATAATTGATAATTGATAATTGATAATTACCTCTCCCTAAAAACGGATAGGATTGAATAAAAGGAAAATTTTTTCTTGTTTCTCCTTGAAAGTAGAAGCTTTAAACCTTTATTTTTCGGTAAAACTCAAATAAATAGCTGTTTCGCTGCGCGACATGTTTGCGGAGCATTCCCTATACGAAAAAGCGCAGCTCCTCAGAAGAAGGCAAGAGGCTAGCTAATAGCTAACTGCTGAATGTTTACTTCGTAAGTAAAGAAAATATTAATACATTTCTACAGTAGTTATATTTTTAACTACATCTTGCTGAAGGTTACTTTCCCGAAAAAATCTAAGAGTGGGGTAATATTAAGCTGAGATACTTTTCCTAATACTCCCAAATCTATACAAAAAACCAGGTCTAGAAAAGTTTATTTTGATTTTATCCGATTAATTTCCTGTTGTAACTCCTGAATTTCACGACGCAAAACTTCTGCTTCATTTTCTGGAGACTCTACTTCCACCTCAACGGCACCCTCCGCAGTAGCACGTTTATAATTACCAGCATGAATTTGACGATATTCCTCAGAATTTGCCCAATTTTGCAAATAGCGCACTCGCTCCACTGGGAAAGGATGACTCAACATTACACCCTGACCACCATTGTAAAGCAAAAACTTATAAACTTGATTCAGTCCATCTTGGTCTAGGTCTTGATAATTATCGGACTGACGAATAAATTCTTGTAAACTACACTCGTTGAGATACTTGCTACTCACTCCAGCCAACTTCATCATAGTTTCCATAACTAAATTTAGGTCATCCATGACTAAAAGAGCTGCCCGATCTGCCGATAATTCAGCTTTGCGTCGCCATTCGTAGAAAGCATAAATTAATCCGCTGCTGACTAAATTACCTAAACCAAATGTTACTTCTCCAATGGCTGAAGCAACACCCATTGCCCAAATTGCCATCTGATTTAAGATGGGATGGCCACACTTAATATGTCCTAATTCGTGAGCTAGTACAGTTTTTAATTCTGCCTCATTTAATAAGTCTAAAAGACCAGTATTTAAAACAATTAAAGGTTGCTCTTTTCCCAAAGAATAACTATTTACTTGGGGATTTTGAGAAACAAATAAGGTAGGTTCAGGTAGTATATCTAAGTCTCTAACACATCCTCGAAATATCTGATAAATACTGGCATATTGACGAGGCCCAACTTGAATTCCATTCCCCATTAAATAAACATATTGTGGGCGTTCATAAACAAATTCTACGAATTTACTGGCAACTAAGTCAAATCCAGGCACACTGCGTAAAGCATCTTCAGCTTGACGATCTAGGGGATGACGAAAAGCTTCACTAGAAATTCCGGTATAGGTAGGCATGATTAAAATTTGATAATTTAGTCAGAATAAGCCAGTTTTGATTCTGGCATTTAAAGGTTTATATTTATTATGTTGACAGATAAGACAAAGCAATTGCAATTTGAGGTTCAGATTGAAATATGGATTACCTAAAAAATCATGATTCTTTGGATCGTTCTTTAGAAAAAGCTTTGACAAATCAACTTATAGATAGATATTTTGACTATACAGAAAGTTGGCTGAGGGCTATTCTACGGAAGTGTATTTTTTCTCTTACCTATCTGGATGGAGAAACTGTTTTTGTGATTGAATGTCCAAATCTGGCTGTTGCTAAACGATTAAGTCGTAAGACTTATCCTTTTTTATGTTTTGCAGAGCATTTTTCTGACTCTAATAGTGACAGGGTTTTAATATGTTATTTGGATAAAAATGAGAATTGGCAGTGTTATGATTCTGGTAAAAGGGTGTGGATGTCGTTGCTTAATTTTGTTTCTTCTTCTGCTCAAACTGATGGTTAATTTAGAGAGCTGATAAATTTTATCTGGGTATGGGTGCTAGGTAATACAAATGAAAATTTGTCTATATAAATAACTTGTGAGATACAAATGTATTTACAGCAGTTTTCAAAATAGATAAACCAGAGTTTGCACAGTAACTCCAAAGTATTTTTTGACCAACAAATAAGGTTTCAAGTCTCCCATGTTAAGGGGATGAAAAAAGAATATTCAGTATTTCAAGCCTCTGGGTTTCCTACGGAATGCTGCCCAAACAGTCAAAGGTACTTACTAACTGAAATGACTCCCGACTCCCAAAATATTTTGTGGTTTACTGAAACTAAAAGCACTGTAAAGTTGGTTCATCTGTCAGATAAATATTAATTTTCAACCAGAGAAAAATTAATTTTATTTCAAGACTAAATTATTTACCTAACAACGTTTTTGGTAATTCTGCCAAAGTTCTTTTAAATGGACTGTTGTTATTAAGAACTCTAGTTAATATTAATGCTCCTTGGACTTGAATAATTGCATCTTCTGACTTCTGACGAGCTTGTTCAGCCTCAATGCCTGCTTCTATTAATACTTGGGTTAAAGCATCTATCCATGTTATTAAACTGTTCTGGATTTGGCTATTAAATAGGTCTTGCGCTTCCCCTACTGATAATATTGACCACAAACAAGTTTCCTGGCCTTCAGAGTAAAACTTGTTGATTTGTTGGCTCATGGCCATAATCCTTGCTTCTGGTTGGCCATCAGATTTTAATGGTTTTAATACTGTAGTTTGAAACCAGTTATTGGCATATTCTAAAACTGCTTCTCCCATTTCTGCTTTGCCACCAGGGAAGTAGTGGTAAAGGCTGGCTTTTCCTAATCCTGTGGCTTTTGATAGTTTGGCTAATGTGGTCCCTTCATATCCATATTGCCGGAATACTTGGATTAATTTGGCGATCGCTTCTTCTTTGGACATAAAAAAATTTTTTCTGATTTTCTCTTGACATTCTACCGAACGTTCAGTACATTAAGCATATACCGAACGTTCGGTATATAAAAATATTGTTCTCAAGGAAAATAAAATGATTAAACTATACAGCTACGAATTATCTGGCAATGCTTATAAAGTGCAACTAATGCTATCGCTTTTAGGATTAGAATATGAACTTGTCCGCGTCGATCTTTTTCAAGGCGAACACAAAACTCCCGAATTTTTGGAACTTAACCCCTTCGGACAAATACCAGTGCTAACAGATGGAGAATTGGTGCTACAAGATGCTCAAGCAATTTTAGTTTACTTAGCACGACGCTATGGTAATGAAGACTGGTTGCCATTGGAAGCAGAACCCATGAGTCGAGTTATGCGCTGGTTATCTACAGCAACAGGTGAAATTCGTCAGGGAGTTGAGTATGCGAGACGGTATCATAAGTTTAATATGGAATATATTAATATTGAATATGCTACTCAAAAGTCAGAGTATATTCTGAAAATTATTGACGAACACTTAGGGAAAAATAATTGGTTAGCATTAGATCGCCCGACTATTGCCGATGTTGCTTGTTTTCCTTATGTGGCGTTAGCATCCGATGCTAAAATTTCTCTAGAACCATACCCTAATGTTCAAGCTTGGATTGAAAGAATTAAGCAGTTACCTGGTTTTATTGGTATGCCTGGTATTTAGTGATTATTATTTTGTCAATATGACTGAAACGGGGTGAAAGGAAGCAATCTCTTAAAATCAGTCTTTCCTTTTGCTTACCTTATTGAAACGGTTATGGCGACTGAAACTGAGTGCAAGGTTTGCCGATGATTCCGTTAGGAAAGCAATCTTATAATTTGTTACATATTTTAAGTGGGAAAAAAATCATGGCTCGCAAATTTGCTGAAATCGCATTTACACCTGCTGTCAAAGAACTTCAGGAACGTTACGGTTCGCGCCAAATGTATGAACGGTTTGCCGAGACTGGAGCAACTAACGACACTATTACACCAGAAATAGCAGAGTTCATAAACCAACGTGATAGTTTTTATCTGGGAACAGTAAATTCTAATAATTGGCCTTATATTCAATTCCGGGGTGGGTCTCGTGGTTTCTTGAAAGTATTGGATGAAAAGACTCTAGGTTTTGCTGATTTTGCGGGAAACTGTCAATACATCAGTATTGGAAATTTATCTGAGAATGACAGAGTATTCTTGTTTTTGATGGATTATGCTAACCGTCGTCGTTTGAAAATTTGGGGTCGTGCAAAAGTTGTTTATGATGACCAGGAATTAATGCAGCAGTTGAGTATACCTGGATATAATGCTAAGGTTGAGCGTGTATTTATTATTACTGTGGAAGCTTGGGATAGAAATTGTCCGCAGCATATTCCGATACGTTATTCTGAGACGGAAGTAGCGGAAATGATGGCACCATTACAAGCACGCATTAAGGAATTGGAGGCACAGTTGAATTTAGGTAAATCTGTTGAGTAGAATAGATATCTGGTGAAAAAGATATAGACTTTTTGCATCTATGTAGAGAACAGGGAATGTATTTTTACGAAAAAGATACCAAAAATGATTTTGTTACTGAATTTTACAACTCTAGCTTATCTTAAACAGGACTTACGCAAAGGTACTATGTATAGAGTTATAAAACTATTGCGTAATGGTTTTGAACGCTATATATAGCTTCAAAGATACCAAAAATGATTTTGTTACTGAATTTTACAACTCTAGCTTATCTTAAA
>NZ_JBNHEQ010000249.1:64888-68497 GCF_050016015.1 Dapis hubbardiae BLCC-M172 | reverse complement strand
CAGGACTTACGCAAAGATACTATGTATAGAGTTAAAAAACTATTGCGTCATAGTTTTAAGCGCTATATATAGCGTCTTTGCCTAAGTCCTATTAAAATAAAGAGCAAGTTTATTTTCTGGATAGGTCTAATATAGAAAAGTTTAATATTAAACGGGACTTACACAGAGAAACTATAGCGCTATAGTTTCTCTGTGTTGAAAAATCAAAAATGCGTAAGTCCTGGAAAAATTAGAATCATAATTTAGGGATAATTGTACCTAATATTAAATATATTAAATCGGGTAGCATCGGTGTAATTAGATAGTTAATCTAGGAGTCAGGAGTCAGGAGAAAAGAGAATTTAGAAACATTTGCTCTTTAGGTGAAGATGAAAATTTTTTTATACCGAATTAAGCGGATTTGATATAACTCCTACACTATCAATTATTATCCTAGACTTCTATAACGCACTGCCGAATTTAGCCGAAAGTTAAAAATTCTGGCTTGAAGATCATTACCAACCCAAAAAAGAGCATGAATGTTCCTCCAATTAACTTAAGTATTCTTCCCTTACTTTCACTCAGTCTTGAGGATTTGAAGGAATAAATAAAATTCAATAAAATTGCTAATAGAGGAATTATATAGATTAAAGCATAAATTCCTGTCCAGAATGAAAAACAAAGCCAAACATTTTCTTGGCAGTATTGAATCAAAGTTGTCATGTAAACTGCTGGAAGAATTGCGGTACATCCTAATTCGACAATATTGACAAATATAGCTAACAAAATTGTTCCACCCAAGGCAGCTAAAAGCATTTTCTTACTACCCTGAGAATTTTGTAGTTGACGAGCAATCTCTCGGGCTTTTTTACTAATAGATAACTGTTGTTTTTCAGATAGAGAAAGAGAAAATGCTTGTTTAAAAAAGAAGTAATCTTTAATATTAATTAATCCTGCTAAAGTAATAATTACTCCTAGTACGAGCATAAAGATAGTTCCATATTTGTCGAGAAATACAGAACCTACTAGAATCATAATCATAATAAAGAGAAAATACATCACCCCTGAAGTAGCCACAAAAGTAGAACCAATCAGCGTCATATCTCTCCTGCTTTTGGTATAACTCAGTAATGATAAGAGAATAATTAGGACAGTAAAAGCACAAGGGTTAAAGCCATCAGCTAGAGCAATTGTAGATACAAATAAGGGAAAAGGAAGTCCTTGAGCGAATTGTTTAATAATGGCATCTGGGGTGAAGGTAATAAAGAAAAATAAGCTGATAATAATCGTAGTAATTAATCCGCCAAACCAATATCTTTTTCTTTGCTCATTATTGAGTTTTTTGTTAAGCAGTGGATAGCTGCATAAATATAAAATTGGCAAGAAAATAATATACCAGGGAAGTTGAAGTGGTTTGTCTCTTCCTGGAATATTAACGATGTATCCTAATTCTGTTTCTATGGCTTGAATAATTTGGTTTCGGTAGCCGATATAACCCTTATATACAGAATTATATTCCAATTCTCCCTCGGTTTCACTATAACCAATAAAATTTTTGTCGCCAATAAATGTTCTGGGAACTGCTTGAGAGGTAATCTGATATTTTGCCAGAAATTCTTGCCATATTTGGGGGTTTTGACTGACTTCAAATGAGTTAACTTTAACCTCTTCATTCTGTTTATCAATATATTCCATTAGAGGTTTTTGTTTGGCACAATGAGGACAGGTTTTAGAGTAAAAGAAATAGATATCTAATCCCTTTTCTGCTGCTTGAGCTACAGGAGCAAAAATAGTCAAGCTGACAAGCAGAATGAGCGTTAACAAGATTTTGAAGATATATTTTGCCTTCATTTTTTCAATTTTTGGTGGTGTTATGTTTTGACTCCCATATTAAGTATTGGGAGACAGAATAATTATCTTTATCTTTATCTTGACTCTGTACTAGCACTTTCTTCCCTGATTAAACTATTTTATAATTAATTTGACCAGAAAATCAGGTCTTAAGTTTCCCTTTAAATGGGATAAAAAAAGAAAAAATAAAATTCAGTATTTCCAGCTATCCTATTGCATGAGGTACTGATAACTGATTATTGAAATAACCTACTTACCGAAAAATTAAGTTATAAAGCCTCTCCATTCATGGAGAAAAACGGTCTTTCAGCTATCGCCGAAATGCCATATCCAATCGAGTAAAAGAAGAAAAACAAATCCTTTTAGTCAATCCTCTTCTTTATAAGAATGAGGTAATTATTAATTGTTGAATTATATCTATCTACCATAAATTTAGTAACTATTTTAGGACTATTAGCAGGCAGCTTAACAACTATTTCGTTTTTACCTCAAGTTATCAAAACTTGGCGAACTCGCTCGACAAAAGATATTTCCTGAGAAATGTTTGCTATTTTCTGCTCTGGTGTTTTGTTCTGGATAATTTATGGCATCCTGGTTAAAGATATACCAATCATTTTTACTAATGTTGCTACGTTGAGTTTAGCTTCACCAATTTTATTCTTTAAACTTAAATATAAATAGTCAAATAGACTTTTTATGCAGGAATAATTTGACAAAATAAATAATATTCACGCTGTCGCCGTAACCCACTGAATATTAGATATTTGAGGAATTTATTTAGATTGATTTTACAGATAGCTTCTCAATCTCTTGTCTATAATAACTGTTATAATTGGTTAATATAGTAATCCTAAATAATTTGTGAGAGAAAGCTGTAGGGTTTTGGTTGACAAATCCCATTTATGCGCTTAGTTTGAAGACAAAACCCCTACGATAAAATCTTACAACATAAGCGCGGATTGCTATATAAGTAATTATCAGTTTTAATTAGTTAAAATAACAATTTTCTATGGATAAAGACGAACATGAAATTCGGGTGCAACATTTTTCTATTCTCAAGTCTAAGTATCACGCAAATAAATATAAAAATCCATCTCCTTTAAGCTTTCTATATCTCATACTTAGAATAGTTGATTTTAGCATTTAAATTACAGACCTAGAATTACAATACTTAGAAGCAAACCAACTTTTTGAAACTATCAAATTAATTAAGTTAGAGGTTAACTTAGAGCAGTACAAGAACGCTGAGGTTAAAAGATTAGAGAATGAGTTATTAGTTCTCAAAGAAAAATATAAAGTACCAAAAAATGTGGGATTTGATTGTTTGCATCCGCTACTTTTTAAACTTGATACTGAAAATATATTAGCTGATTCAGAAATTAAATTACTTAAAGATTATAATCTTAAGGAAACTTTAGCGATCCCTAATCATATCCAAGAATTTGCGGAGTTAAAAATTAAATACCATGCCACTAAATATCAAGACTTTTTCCCGGATACACCATTGTTTCCTATTCTGAAAACAATTGACTCAGCAAAGACATTAAGTGCCAAAGAATATAATTGGTTATCGAATAATAGTGGTTTATTGGAAACTCTAGATATTTATTCGGAGCAGGAGAAACAAAGAGAGGTAGAAGCTAAGTTTGGAGAACTAAAAGATAAGTATCAAGCTACTAAATATCCCGATAAATCTATCTCTATTCCATTATTTTTAATATTGGAAAAACTAGAAACAGAAACTATTCTTGATCAATCAGAATTAGATTGGTTAACAGA
>NZ_JBNHEQ010000249.1:45190-64788 GCF_050016015.1 Dapis hubbardiae BLCC-M172 | reverse complement strand
TATCTCTAGTCCATTATTTTCAATATTGAAAAAACTAGAAACAGAAACTATTCTTAATCAATCGGAATTAGATTGCTTAAAAGACAATCAACTAACTGAGACATTTTCTATTGCGGAGAAGCAAAAACAAAAAAGATAATTTACTAGACTCAAGAGAAAATACAAAGTAACTGAATTTGAAGACTCATCACCTGATAGTAATTTGTACAAAATCCTCCAAAAAATAGAGCAACTTTCTCGATTAACAGATGTAGATATTGATTGGTTAAAGTCATCTAATTTGACTGAAATTATTAAAATAGCTGAAGAAAAATATTTGGAAAAAGATTGGGTAAGACTCCAAGATAAATATGGAACTACAAACCGAAAATTAACATTCGATCCTTTCTACAATATTCTTAGTAAACTAGATCGAGGAGAGCGATTAGATAAATTAATGTTTACTCAGTTAAAAACTGAGAATTTGCTGTCTCCTGATAGTAAGATTACCATTACTTATTGTCAGATTGAAGCTGATTTTTTTGAGAAAGAATTTAAAAGAACTAAAAATAAATGGCTAATCCCTAAAATTAGTAGTTATTGGCGCAAAGCAAATAAATCATTAAAAGCATTAGAAATTACCAGTAAAAGTAAAGTCAATTTAGAGAAATTAAAAGATAAAGACCTTAAGGCTAGAATACTTGTAACTAGAGGTGCTGCTTTTAGAGATGTTAGTAAATTAAATGAAGCCAAAAATCTTGCTTTACAAGCTCATAAAATTGATTCTCAAAGTCATCATCCTTGTACTTTATTGGGGGCTATTTGTTATGGTCTAGGAAAATATGGAGAAGGAGATTATTGGTTTGAAGAGGCACGAAAAAGAGGAGCTGATACAGAAGATATTGATCAAGAAATTAAGCGATTAGTTCAAGAGACTAGCAACAAGAATAAGCGAAAATAAATTATAGAATATCTATTGAAAAAAGATGAAAGGAGATATACTTGGGCTAAAAAATATCTAAAAAATTAATTAATCTAAGTTTAGGCGATATAATTAAATATTGCCAGTGCGGGCATCTTTCCCGCGTCGGTGTATTTAACCGGAAAATTTATGTCCGAAGCATCCTTTTTTTAGGAAGATAAAAAAAGAAGATTCTGTATTTCAAGCCTCTTTATTCCAGGAGGTACTGATAACTGATAACTAAAATGATAAAGGTGTAATCCGCTGGATTTCCCAAACTCTATAAAATTCTGATAGAGTAATCAAAATTATTAGTATTTATTATGAACTTAGTTACAATTTTAGGACTATTAGCAGGCACTTTCACAACTATTTCATTTTTACCTCAAGTTATCAAAACTTGGCGTACTCGTTCCACAAAAGATATCTCCTTAGAAATGTTTGCTATTTTTTGTTCAGGTGTATTGCTTTGGATAATTTACGGCATCATTATTCAAAATTTACCAATAATTTTTACTAACGTTGCTACCTTGAGTTTAGCTTCACCAATTTTATTTTTTAAACTTAAATATAAATAGTTATTGTGTTTGGAGACTAAACCCCTACGATTAAATTACAACCTATTTATAATTGCTATATTATATAGCAGTTTTTATTTGGGTAAAATACAGTAGGGACTTTTTATGCAACTACAAAATTATTATTTTTTTATGTGGTTCATTGACCTAAAAATTGCTAGGTATTGGGCTTGGAGACCAAACCCCTACGATTAAATTACAACTTATTTAGTTATAGCGTTTCTCAGGTTAGTAAGGTACAGTTTTATATTTCTTCTTTGTTCCCTATTGCCTGTTGCCTAAAGCGTAGAATTTTGTACCTCACTCTTTTTGGGAATTGCTATATGTGGTTCATTGACCTGAAAACTTCTTTGACTAATAACTAATAATTGATAACTGTTTAAAACTAATAACTGTTTAAATATGTCTAATAATCTCTTTAATACTGAAAGTTTGCTTTTCACTCCAGCTATCCCTGAATCTAATGCTATTCCGATTATTTTTGCTTTTCCTAATGAATATAGTGTGGGCATAACTAGCCTTGGTTATCAGATTGTTTGGGCAACTTTAGCAATGCGTTCTGATTTACAAGTTAGTCGGTTATTTACTGATATTAATGAACCTCTCCCACAACAACCAGAATTATTCGGTTTTTCTCTTTCCTGGGAACTTGATTATGTCAATATTTTAAGTATTCTAGAGTCTCTAGAAATTCCAATTAGAGCAAAAAATCGTTTAGCTAAAAATTATCCAATAGTATTTGGTGGCGGACCTGTTTTAACTGCAAACCCAGAACCTTTTGCTGACTTTTTTGATGTAATTTTGTTGGGAGATGGAGAAAATTTATTGGAGGATTTTATTGATGCTTATAAAGAAGTTAGAGGTGCTGAAAAACAGGAACAATTCAAACATTTAGCTAAAGTGCCTGGGGTTTATATTCCTAGTCTTTATGAAGTAACTTATCAAAGTACCGATGGTGCGATTAAATCTATTGAACCTATAAATAAAGATATTCCTCCTGTGGTGCAAAAACAAACTTATAGAGGTAATACTTTATCTGCTTCTACTGTTGTTACTCAAAAGGCAGCTTGGGAAAATATTTTTATGGTAGAAGTGGTGAGAAGTTGCCCAGAAATGTGTCGTTTTTGTTTGGCAAGTTATCTGACTTTACCTTTTAGAAGTGCTAGTTTAGAAGGGTCTCTTATTCCGGCAATTGAAAGAGGATTAACTGTTACAAAACGTTTGGGTTTATTGGGTGCTTCGGTAACTCAACATCCAGAATTTAACAGTTTATTAGATTATTTGAATCAGCCAAAATATGATGATATTCGGTTGAGTATTGCATCAGTTAGAACAAATACTGTGACAGAAAAACTGGCAAAAATTTTAGCTAATCGTGATACAAAATCAATTACTATTGCTGTGGAAAGTGGGAGCGATCGCCTGCGTAAAATTATTAATAAAAAGTTGGCAAATGAGGAAATTATTGAGGCTGCTATTAATGCTAAAGTTGGTGGTTTAAAAGGGATAAAATTTTATGGAATGGTGGGTTTACCCGGAGAAGAGGAAGAAGATTTAGATGCAACTATTGAGATGATGTTGACTTTGAAAAAAGCTGCTCCTGGTTTAAGATTAAGTTTGGGTTGTAGCACTTTTGTGCCGAAATCTCATACTCCTTTTCAATGGTTTGGAGTAAATTCTCAGTCAGAAAAACGGTTGAAATTTTTGGAGAAAAAATTACGTTCAAAGGGAATAGATTTTCGCCCAGAAAGTTATAAATGGTCAGTTATTCAAGGATTAATTTCTAGAGGGGATAGAAGGTTATCTTATTTATTAGAATTGGTAAGAAATTATGGAGATTCTTTGGGTAGTTATAAAAGAGCTTTTAAGGAGTTGCGTGGAGAGTTACCAGACTTAGATTTTTATGTTTTTAATGATTGGGAATTAGAACAAGTTTTGCCTTGGAATCATATTCAAGGTCCTCTACCTGAGGCAACTTTGAAGAAGCATTTAGCTGAAGCGACTGCTTTGTTTAAAAATTAAATAATTTCTGTTTTAATACTATGAGAGAAATTAACTATATCAACAGAGTTATAGCAGTTTTCACTTAGGTAAAAAATAGTAGGAACGTTCCATGGAACGTCCCTACAATATTTTGGTTGTGACATGAGGTCATCTATCTGAAAAGCGCTGTATAAAGTTTCATTCCACTACTCTGTCACTATTCCAGTCAAATGGTTTTAATTAAAGAAAAATGTGTAATTATTTTTGTTTACCTGGTTATATTAAAACCCTTTGATTAGACATAAAAAATTAAAAATTCTCCAATCACCATTTATTATCTCAAGAAATAGGTGTCAATAAAAAACCATGACGACTTTCGCCTTTATTTCCCCATCCGACAATTTGCCCATGATTATTAATAGCTCGTGCTTCTCTGAGAATCCAATCATCAGAAGGATAAATCAAATCATTGAGGTCTTGCATTTGATTAACACTATCCCAAATAAAAGCTTTTCTACTCCATAATTCTTGATCTGCATCTATTATCCTGTCAGAATATCCTACTATTAGACCAGAATTATTAATACTATTAGCTTCACTATCAAAAAATTGTAAATTGACATTACCAGAAATGGTACTTAGGTCTTGACATTTGTTACTGCCATCCCATAAAAAAGCCCGGTTATTATCTTCAGGTACAGCATAAAAACCAACTACTTGACCAGACATATTAATATCTGAACCTAAAAAACCTGGTAATTCTTGAGTACCTTTGTCACTCTTCCAAACAAAAGCTTTGAGGATAAAATCTGAGGAAAGAGAATAGCCTACTACTTCACCAGAATCATTAATACTATAGGCAATGCTTTCTATCTCACTTCCATTACTAATATACTCCATACCATTTTTGCTATCCCAAATAAAAGCTTTTCTATTACCATCACTGGAAATAGCACAACCTACTACTTGACCAAAATTATTAATGCCATAAGCCTCACTGAAACTATTACTTTCGGTATTAATATTTTGAAAACCTTTTGTCTCATCCCAAATAAAAGCTTTCCGTTGACCACTGTCCGATACAAAATACCCCACCATTTGACCATAGTCATTAATACTATAAGCACAGGTTGAAGTATCGCTAAGAGTATCAATATCCTCCATACCTTGGTTGGGACTCCAGATAAAAGCTCGTCGTTGTCCACTACTGGTAATTGAATAACCAACTATTTGAGCAGAGTCGTTAATACCTTTAGCGACACACAGGTGGCCTCCAAGTGTACCTAAGTCAGTCAGAGCATAACTAGAGGCAGCAGTAGTAGTATTCGATTTTGTTACAGTTAAGTTCTGTAATTCTGATGATACTTGGGTTAGTTGCGTTTTTTGAGTCATAGATTTAGATGAAGTCATAGTAATTTGGGTTGTCCATAAAGTAAAGTGTGGGAGTTTTTTCGCTTTGGTTGAGTGTTGTTAATTTATTCTGATTATCAGTGGATTTCTGAATGAATAGCGATAATGTGCATGAATTGCCACAATAAATTATTTTGGTGTTATGGACGTGCAAAAAAATACAAATATGTATTTTTTGTATTTGATTCATAATGCCCATGTTCATGCTTATCGAAAGCCTACCAAACCTCCCATCGCTTGATCGCTCCTTGGAACTGGAACTATTTGATTACCTATTCCACACTTGACTGATGCACTACTGTAATTCGTAATTTATTAGGGGTTATGCCCATTTAGGTTTCATTGTTTATCTAACAAGAAAAAAATAGGTAATTACGTTGGACTTCATCAAAAATCAGCCGTTTCTATTAGTATTGGTTGATACATTATGATTTACACCCATCAAGATTTTCTAGTTAACAGTTAAACTATTCAACTTGGTAAACATCATAAATTAAGAAAAGCTTTACTGACACATTTCCTCAGTAGTTTTACCGAATCTTCATCAAATTAGCAATTATTTTGAAGAATCTTTACCGAATCTTTATAATATGATTGGGAAATATCCCAATTTTATTTAAGGTAGTCCTTTGATAATCGTGATTTACTATCTATATATCTAGGGAAAAAGGAACAGAGAACAGAAAGCCTTTTCAATTCTGAGTCTTAAATGAATAGTATTTACAAATTATTGAATTTTGTCCAAGGAACATAACTACTTGTACACCAATTCAAAATTCGTAAGTATGCAATTTTTCTACCTTTATAATTTCAAATAGCCTCTAAATCAGCCATTGGAATTAGGATATATAGATTATTTAGAGTATTCAGAAAAGGAAAAACTTGAGTTTATGTGAGGAGAAAAATTTAGATGTATAAAATATGTGTCAATAACACTGAGATAATAGAGAGATATTATGCAAATAAATAACAAAGATTACTCTCCTATCAGGATATATTTTACAAAATCTTTATAATTCAACAAAAAAATACATCTAAATTTTAAAGATTTAGTAAATTTGTTAATAAAAACACAGTCTGAAAACAATAATTCTGATATAAGTAAAAATTTTAAAAATGTTGCACTTTCGTTATTCAACCTTAATCAATGCACCAGTTGAGGTCGTTTGGAAATTCCACGAACGTTCCGATATTCTGCAAATACTTACCCCACCTTGGCAACCAGTCCAAATTATTCGTCGTCAAGGTGGACTCGAAATAGGAGCAATATCGGAATTTATCATTTGGCTCGGTCCAATTCCTGTAAAGTGGGTGGCCGTACATACAGAATATGAAAAATATAGTTTGTTTAGTGATGAACAGAAAGAAGGCCCAATGGCTAGTTGGACTCATCGTCATCAGTTTAGTGAGGAAGATGGTCAGACTAGGTTAACTGATGCGATCGCATTTTCTTTGCCTGGGGACTGGTTGGCAGAATCTTTTTTGGGTTGGTGGGTAGACTCTCGACTGGAAGATATGTTTCGGTACAGACATGATGTGACAAAACGGGAATGTGAAGGAAGTTAAAGGAGTAAGGGAGTAACGGAGTAGGGGAGTAGGGGAGTGGAGGAGTGGGGGAGTGGGGGAGTGGGGGAGTGGGGTAACTCATACTGTTTTACGGAAGTCAAAATTCAAAATTCAAAAGTAAAATTTTACAGACAAAGAAAAAAAATTTCTTTTAGCCAATCCTCTTCTTTATAAATAAGAGGTAATTATCAATTATCAATTATCCATTATCCATTATTAATTAGGGTTTGCTGATTAAATATCAAAGCATTGACAGATATTGGTTTGAGCAATTTTAGGTGTGGACAAAGTACCAGCTTTTTGGTTGATCAAGCCGAAAAAATGAGCATTTTGGGTAGATTATGGCAGAAAATCACTCTTACTATTCTTCCTCCTGCCTCCTCTATAATTCCCATTCCTCCTGACTCCTGCACGGGCGTTTTGCTATCGCACAACTCCGTTTCGGCGCTTGAGCCGACATGAAAAACGCGGAGCGACATATAAAGCGGAGCTTTGCGTTAGCACATGGCCGTTTCGCTGCGCGACATGAAACGCCCCTACGACTCCTGACTGCTACCCTCACCCATAAGACTTTTGAGCGCAAACCCTAATAATTAATTATTAATTAATGAGAGTAGCTTGTTGTTGGTCTGATGGTATGGAAATATCTGTTGCTAATAGTGGGGAACGAACAGACAAATAAATTAACGGACCTAACAGTGGAATTAATGCTACCCAATACCAAATATTTTTTTCCATTCCTCGCCTACTCATATCATCTCCTAATAAAGTTGGAAATAACAGGCACAACATACAAAAATCAAGACTCATTACATGAATAAATCTACTACTTTGCCACTGTTGAATAAAGTTTTCCCAGTCGCCATTTTTTAAACCGTATATTAATAGGATACTCGTACCTAATGTTAAAGCAATTCCTAAAATTCGAGAATCTAAAATATTCAGAAATAAATTCTTTTTCCCGGAGAAATTTGGATTAGGTTGACGTAATCCTAAATAGGGTAAAATAGCAAATGCTCCGACTCCAAATGATAAAGTCGAAAATAACCATGCTGGTACTTTTTGTTCTCTACCATCAAAGAATAATAAACAACTATAAATTAACGGCAAAATACCCATAATATTGAATAGAGATATAATCAAAGGATTAATATTTTCCCATTCACCTGTTGACAATTTTTGGATTAATTCTAAAGTATCTGGTTGATCTGGGGGAGCAAGTAGGAAAGCATAAACACTAAATCCTATCCAAAGTAACCAAAAAGCTATTTTTGTTTTGCTCATAGTTTTTTTAAATGAAATATTTTGTTAGTTTAACTGAAACTTCAAATATCAATAGACATCTCTAATAATAATAAATCAAATCAATTATTTCCCCTTATTCCCTACTCCCTACTCCCTCATTTAAGAGACCTATTGCCAAAGTTTTAATTAAATAAATTCAAGATATAAATTTTTTGATTCCCTATTACCTACTCCCTGACTATAGACATCTCCAATAATAAAAATCAAATCAATTATTTACTCCTACTCCCTACTCTCTAATCTCTCATTTAAGAGACCTATTGCCAAAGTTTTAATTAAATAAATTCAAGATATGAAATTTTTGATTCCCTACTCCCTATTCCCTACTCCCTACTCCCTAACTTAAGGTAAAAATCGGTCTAAAGCTGACTTTAAAGCTGCAATTTCAACATCAATATCTCCATCTTGAGTAGCGCGAGAAATACATTCAGATAAATGATTATCCAAAACCATACGAGCTACTCGGTCTAAAGCACCACGAACTGCAGCTATTTGTATCAAAACATCAGGGCAATTCCGATTATCTTTGATCATAGTTTTAATTCCTCTAACGTGCCCTTCAATTCTTGATAATCTATTGATCAGACTTTGTAGAGATTCTTCACTATGAACATGAGGATGAGCAGAAGAGTGATGGTGATGTTCGGAATTAGAATCTGTCTGAACTGTATCATTAGCTGCCTGTTTTTTTTCTTGGTCAGATATCGCCATAAATTTATAGTATAATACTGGATTGTTAGCAATATTGTAACACCAAACCTACTAAGTTAGTCAATCAAATATTAATGCTATGAGATTGTTAAATTTTTGTCGAATAACTACTAAAATCATTTCTCAATTATTGGCCATTATTATCGTTTTTACTTTTGTAGTTGCTTGTATACCAACAGTAACAGTAATGGCAGCTCCAAGACTATTTACAGGGTTATCGAATCCTCAGTTATTAGCATTGCAAGCTATACCAGATAATATCAATACTAGAAATAGTAATAGCTTTGTGACAGAAGCAGTCAATAAAGTTGGTTTAGCAGTGGTGAGAATTGACACTGAGCGACTAATTACTCGTCCAACTAATCATTTTTTTGAAGACCCTTTGTTCGACCGTTTTTTTGATGACAACTTAAGGATGCAACAACCTTCCCAAGAATTGTTAAAAGGTCAAGGTTCCGGTTTTATTGTTGACTCGAAAGGCATAATTTTAACCAATGCTCATGTAGTAGATAAAGCAGACAAAGTTACTGTCAGTTTAAATGATGGAAGACAGTTTATTGGAGAAGTAAAAGGAACTGATAAAGTCACAGATTTAGCAGTAGTTAGAGTTGAGACAAAAGGTGAAACTTTACCAGTAGCAGACCTTGGTAATTCTGATTTAGTACAGGTAGGAGATTGGGCAATAGCAGTAGGAAATCCTTTGGGATTTAATAACACTGTTACTTTAGGAATTATTAGTACCTTAAAACGTCCGAGTTCAGCAGTAGGAATTCCTGATAAAAGATTAGATTTTATTCAAACTGATGCTGCTATTAATCCAGGAAATTCAGGGGGTCCGTTGTTAAATGATAAGGGTGAAGTAATTGGAATTAATACAGCAATAAGAGCTGATGCTATGGGTATTGGTTTTGCTATTCCTATCAATAAAGCGAAAGAAATTAAAGATGTATTAGCTCGTGGAGAACAAGTACCTCATCCTTTTGTTGGTATTCAGATGATTACTCTAACTCCAGAAGTTGCTAAAGAAAATAATAGTGACCCTAATTCTGTTTTAATTTTGCCAGAGGTAGAAGGAGTTTTAGTAACGAAAGTTTTGTCTGATACTCCAGCAGAAAAATCGGGGATGCGGATAGGAGATGTGATTGTAGAAATTGACGATCAATCAATAATTAGTGCGGAACAATTACAGAGGAAAGTTGAAGATGGTGGTGTAGGTGAAAAATTGCAGTTTAAAATTCTGCGAAATGGTAGAGAAAAAGAACTATTTGTTCTGAGCGGACAAATGAATTTTTAGAATGTGGTAATAGTAGGGGCGGGTTTCACCTTAAATTAAGAAAATTGATACGACAGAGCTGGTAAACCCCCCCCAGATTTACTGCGTGGGGTTGGTCGGGCGAGTGATAGATTAATATCATGTACCAAGATTTTTGGTGAAACCCGCCCCTACAAAATCGGATGAACCCGCCCCCATTCCGCATTCAATCAATATCGCCATTACCCACTCATCAAATGAACTCGCCTCCAGATGTACTGCGTGGGGCGGGGCGGGCGAGTGATAGATTAATATCATGTACCAGGATTTTTGGTGAAACCCGCCCCTACACAATCGGATGAACCCGCCCCCATTCCTTAGAAACAGGAGGGTTGACTAACAGCTTTATTATCAAATAATACCCATTCCAGAATTGATTTATAAAAAATATGAATAAAAATCCCACTATCGAAGGCATCTATGAAGTCTGCATCGGTACCACCGAACCCTTGTCAATGATTCAATATTGGCAACAATTTGGCTATCGCATTGGCAAAACAGGAGAATTAACTGCTCCTACGGTTAACAATTTATATGGAGTAAATTCTAATTTACGCTCCATTCGACTCCAGCACCAAGATGTCGATCATGGTTTAATTCGCCTCATGGTTTGGGAAAAACCCACTAATGAAGGTTTAGAAATGACATCTATGAAAGTTTTGGGCAACCGTTGGGCAACCAGCTTAACTACTGATGTTTTGAATATTCTTAACCATGCTGAGGATGCTCAGTTGGCAGGTTTGCCAATTAAATACACTTTTCCCCAGTGGGAAATAATTTACAAAACAGATAAAGGTCGCCCGTTTATTGATCCAGTAGTGGGAGTGCGAGAAATGATGTTGTTGCAACCATTGACGCGCCAGGTGTTCTTTCAACGCTTCAATTACACAGTGCCAGAATACGGCAAAATTAATCATAGTTCTGCTTTCAAAACTAGCCAATTTACCCATGCAGGTATGATTATACAAGATGATAGTAAGGAAACGTTGCAGTTTTATGAAGATGTCTTGGGTTTGTTGCGATCGCGCGATAACTCGGAAACTTCCTATGAAACTTCAGAAGCAGCTAGACAAATTTTTGATTTACAACCAGGAGAAAAATTTACACTTACTGCTTTTGACGATCCCCGCTCTTCAACAAATTGGCAAGAAGCACGATCTGGTAGAATGTATATTATTCGGTTTCCCGAAGAAATTAACTTGAAATCTTGTTTTGAAAAGTCACAACCTGGTTGTTTAGGAATGTCTTTGTATACTTATCGAGTTAATAATATAAAATATTATTTTGACCGAATTAAAAATTCAGCAGTGACACAAATTACAGATATTGTTGATAATGAATTTGGCGAACAGAGTTTTTCTTTTATTGCTCCTGATGGTTATTTTTGGAATTTAATTAGTAAGTAAATTTTCAGCATTCAGCAGTCAGCTATTAATTTATTTGTAGCACAGGCATCTTGCCTGTCAAAGCTATACCTTAACTTCAATGAAATCTGCTGTGATGTTGCTATAAAATGTTCAATTTATCAAACTATAGCAATCATAAATGATTTGTGAGCAAAAACTGTAGGGGTTTGGTCTCCAAACCAAGCGCAAGAATGGGATTTGGAAACCAAACCCCTACCAGAAAATGTTAAAATCTGTTTAGGAATGCTATATTATTCACTTGATCAATAGACATCTCCAAAAAATAAGAAAATATCTTTTAGTTGTATTAGCTAAAGAAAGAAAAAGTCACTATAAAAAATCCTTTTTCCTGCCTTTTTAGTAAAAATATCTTACCTGTTCCCTGTTCCCTGTTCCCTGTTCCCTGTTCCCTATCCCTGCAAAAAATCTATATCTTTTTCACGCCTAGGTCTAATACATATCTATAGATTGATTTATCCATTCAACAGAATTTGTAGTTAATTAATGAGAAAAATTCCAGGGATAATTTATTTATTATAGCAATTTGTACATTTATGAGGTACAGTTGTTTTTCTTATTTTTTACTCCCCTACTCCCTACTCCCTACTCCCTACTCCCTAAAGTAGCAGATAATTCTAACTCATAACGATACAATGCTACAGGATGATTAACTGCTAAAAAATAATCGGGGTCTTGAGGAGATAAATAAATAGCAGTTATCTGATTTGCTTCAATTATTTCTCCTCGATTATCATCAAGAATATGATGATATTCTGTAGTTGTTTCTACCTCATTTAAGTAAATCATTGTCTCACCTTGAAATAGCTGCTGAGTTATTTCACAACTAATAAAATTATCTGAATTTAATTGCTCACTACCACGACTGGTAATAACTGAAACTAACTCTAAATTATCTGCTAAAATAGTTGTCTGGCGATTAGGATTATCTTGGTCAATTTTGACAGATAAAATAGCATCATCACCTAACAATGCTTTGCCAATATTCAACCCATTAAATTCTCGGTCAGCAATAACTGCATCTGGAGGTAAATCTAATTTTGCAATTTTGCTATTATTAATCACAGAAGACCAAGATGTAGGAAAACTGATTAACTTTTGTGCCGATATTTCTTTGGTATTTAAGTTTGATTCAGCCTTAATAAATCTAACTTGAAAATTTACAGGTTGATGCAAATATTGACGATTATTTTCAAAACCTGGGGTGACAATTTCTGGAGCTAATGGAGCAACCATATCTATTAAGGTGCTTTTCACATTCCAATTTCCCGACATCCAGTCTGGATAAATTAAATCTGTCTTAGCAGCACTAATTGATGGTTTATTTTCCCAGTTAGGAAAATTAGCGATTCTGTCAGCAAGAGTTTCTGCTGCTGCATTATTAGTCCAAAGTAAAACAATTGTAATTAAGCTCAAATTAAAGATTACTTGCCAAAAATTTTTATAACTTTTCATATACTTGTAAGTTATATGGTTGATTTTTTTATGAGACAATTTATATAGTATAGTATTAATCATTGTAAAAAAGATGGCAATTTCAAGAAATATTAAGTATATTGACAAATATATTCCTCTTAATATACTATAGAATAGGATAAGCAAATACACAAAAGAAATCACCGAAAAATTGGGTCTAAAGCCTCCCCTTGAAAGGGGATGAAAAGAATATTCGCCATAAGTATTTCAAGCCTCTAGCTTCTGGTAGAGGTACTGATAACTGATAACTGAAATGACCCACTAGAGCCTAGTAAAAATTTTACAATTTAAGGATTCATTGTGTGTAAAAAAATTTGTTTATTAGATGCTTAATTAGCTAAAAATTATTTTATCTAGGAGTAATAACATGGGTTTTATAAATAAAATCAAGGCAGCATTTAAAAAACTACAGGGACAATCTCAGGAAGCTTTAGGTGAAATTACAGGAGACAACAAACAAAAAATCAAAGGAAAGAAAAAGCAAATTGAAGCATCAGCTCAACAATCTGTTGAAAACTTAAAAGATAGAGTAAAAAAAATCATTGATTAATCCGCAACTTCTAGGAATTTTAAAATTCAAAAGTATTTGATTTGAGAGCATCTTGTAGAATGCTCTTTTTTTATATTAGTATGCCCACATACTCAAGATTAATAATTATGCAAATACAGATTCAAACATTTACAGTCCATAAAAGATTTCCTTTAACTATTAGTCGCGGAACTACTTCTGAGAGTACCAATATTTTGGTAAAAATACAACAAGAAAATATCGAAGGTTGGGGAGAAGCTTCACCATTTTCAGTAGGAGAAAAGCCACAACCTACCACAATTTTACAACAAGCTTTACAACAAGTTACCCCCTCTCTAGAAAAGTTTAATCCACTTGAGCGACAACAAATTGAGCAAGTCTTAACAGAATTGCAAATACCATCAGCAGCTAGAGCAGCTATTGATATTGCTTTGCATGACTGGATAGGGAAAAAAGTAGGGTTGCCTTTATGGCGACTTTGGGGTTTAGAACGCGATCGCATTGTGCCTATCTCAGTTACTATTGGTATCAGTACCCCGGAAGCTGCTAAACAAAGGGTGCGAAAGTGGCTAGATTTTATTGATGCGCGAGTTTTGAAAGTAAAATTAGGTAGTCCCGAAGGTATTGAAGCGGATAAAGCAATGTTGATGGCGGTGAAAGAAGAAGCACCTCCAGATGCTTTGTTATATGTGGATGCGAATGGGGGTTGGAGTCTGGAGGATGCTGTGAAAATGTGTGACTGGTTGGCAAAAATCGGAGTTATTTATGTGGAACAACCATTAGCTGCTGTTTCCGCCATGAAAGATTTACCACAGCTTTATGAGCGATCGCCACTACCTATTTTTGTGGATGAAAGTTGTTTTACTGCTAAGGATATTCCTCAGTTAGCAGACAGAGTACATGGCATCAATATTAAGTTAATGAAGTCAGGAGGGTTAACGGAAGCGATGCGGATGGTTTATGTAGCGAAAGCTTGTGGGTTGCAAGTAATGTTTGGTTGTTATTCTGACAGTTGCTTGGCAAATACAGCAGCAGCACAACTCGCACCATTTGCAGATTATTTAGATTTGGATAGTCATCTAAATTTGATTGACGATCCCTTTACAGGTGCGGTGATGGAGAAAGGGCGGTTGTTGCCGAATGACTTGCCAGGGTTGGGAGTTGGTGATGTAGGGGCGGGTTCCGCATAGCGTGTTAATGGGAAATCAACATACAGGAAATAAACCCGCCCCCAGACGATATGGCCGTACAGGGCGCGGGGCAGGTTTAGATCAATAAGTTAATTTTATATACGCTAGTATTATTTGCATTATTCTATTCTGGAGTTTGAATTTAGCGAGGGAGAAGATTTTACCACAGTCCGTCTGAGTAGCGATCGCGAAACTCTTAGCATCTTTGGGCTAGGAGATGCCACCTAATTTTTAGAAAAACTTTACCATTGGATAGGAGAGAATCGCTTTATCTTCTGTCATAATGATTAAATCATGCTCTAAAGATTGACAGAGTAAAAGACGATCAAAGGGATCATTATGTAAGGGTGGTAATTTAGCTAATTGAGTAATCGTAGTTTCAGCAATAGATAAACTAGAAATTAGATGTCTTTCACGCTGTTGGGGAAGGTAAATTTCAGGAGATTCTGGTAATGGTAATTTTCCTAATTGATATTTAATTGTTGCTTCCCAAACAGAAACTACACTGAGATAAATCTCGTTATCTTGATTACTAATAGCATCATAATATTTGTCTGCTAGTCTTTTATTATTAGTAATAAACCACAGAAAAATATGAGTATCTAAGAGTATGTTGATGGATTAGTAAATAGGTTAATAATTTCTTCAGGGAGAGGATCGTTAAAATCATCAGGTACAATAAATTCACCTTCACATAAACCAATAGGACGGCGTTCTTTTTCAGGTGGTTTTGTTAGTATGGGTTTAATTTCAGCAATAGGTTTATCTGCTTGAGTAATGATCAAACTATTACCTTCTTGAATCAGTTTGATAAATTCTGATAAATTGTTTTGAATCTCATCTATGTTTAGAGTAATCATGGCGTTAGTTTTTATAGCATTTTGGATAATTGAAAAAAAATTATTCAAGTAAATATTTTTTTTTAGAGGAAGTAAACCTATCTTCATATTGTTAGGACTTACGCACTACAACGTATCTTCGTCATTGCGACCGACAGGGTTTGCGGAGCAGTCCGGAACGGATAGCAATCTCAAATCCTAGTTTTTCGTACCTCATGCGTAAGTCCTGATTGTATGATATTAAATTACCTATTAGGATTATATCACTTGGGAGGGGGGTTTGGAGACCAAACCCCTACTACTAATAATACTGAATTTAATCTAATAATTTCAACATCCGCAAGTCCTGTTTTCAATTTAATTGAACCTCTTTGCTCACATTTACCAATACTTTATTACCTCTAGTCAAACTATATTCACCCCTCCATTTTCCCTTAGCAAGAGACTGAGAATTATTGCGTTTACCTACATATCCCATCCATGTCTTTTTAGCAGATTTAATTTCCTTTTTATTATCTATTACTCGATCGCCATTAGGAGCAAATAATTGATAATGTTCCTTATCCCCAGGCAACACCCCATAAACTTGCACCCAAAATATTAATGCAGCACTATTTCCTGGCAAAACCGTGTCGTAAAATTTCCCAGACCACAAATCATCCATAGTTGGTGCAGCATCAGCAAACCCACCCCGAATAAGACCAGTCGGTTTATAACTCAAGGGTTGTTGCCAAATAGAATTCCGAGCAGTATTACAACCACTTTTAGCATTAGCTCCCACAAATGGATCGACAATTTCTCCCTGATATTGAATGCTCAAATGTACATGAGGAAAAGAAGCTAAACCCGACTCTCCCACCATCCCCAATTGAGTACCTGCTTTAACAACTGTTCCTGGTTTCACAACCACACTACCGTTGCGGAGATGACAATATTGAGTTTCCCAACTATTACCATGATCTATCACCATTCCGTTACCACATTCAATATTTTTCACTGCATCTTGATCTGCTTGATTTTTGACTCGGCGATCAGGTATTCCATCTCGCACTCGTAACACTTTACCAGGAGCAACCGCTTGTACCGCTACACCCTTCGCCATAATTTTTTCATCAGATATAGCAAAATCTGTTCCTTTGTGGCCGTCGTAAGTTTGCCTACCGCAACCAAAATCTACAGCTTTCGGACTGGGGTCGCGATCGCTATACAATAAAATAAAGCAGTCTTTGTCTAGCTTACATTCAACAGGTATAGCAAATTTGGGATTATTTGGTACTTGAGCAATAGGAGTATTAGCATTAGCAGTAAGCAAATAGTTGGTTGCTAATACTATTACTAATGCGGTAAGAAAACCATAAAAAGAATTTTTAAATTTCATATTTTTTCTTTGTTATTTTTCCCTAATCACCAGACTTTATCTATTACTCTTCCCCTCATTCTCTTGACTAACGGCAACTCTCCTGCTTCTTGGCGTAATCTTTCTGCATACTGATAACGTTCTTCCATATCTGTATCTATTTCTGCTTGATTATCCCAATAATAAGCTAGAGCAGAATAAATTTGACTCATGCTCAAATGAGGATAGCTTTCGTGCAACTCTTCTGGTGTCCAACCGTAAGCTTTAACTGAAGTAATTAACTCGACTACTTTCATCGTGCTTCCTGTAATAATAGGGACATTTTTTTCGTCGATATGTACATACTTATATTCGGTTTTAGTCGTTGTCATAGTTTTAATTGATAGTAGAGAGCGATCGCTCTGTTGACTATCTTTAATCATAATTCAATTTTCAAATTTTTGTTAAAGGCGATCGCTGCTCAAAAAAATCTAGTAATTAAAGGCTTTTCTCCAATTGATAAATAACATAGGGGGCTATTCTAATTTCATCTTTCCAATGAAGTGGATCTGAGCTGTTTCCAAGAGGTCTAAATTCCTGTTTTACCCTCAAACCAGCTTGGAGAAACGCCATTTTGTAGTCTTTATCGCTCCAAAAATAATCGGTTACATCAATGTTTTCCGGGAGCAGACGAGCCTTAACTTGTTGCCCCGAATGGAGGGGTAGCTCATTCTCTGGAAAGTCTACTAAGCAAGATAGCCAATTTCCTTCGTAAAACTCCTTTGTGTTAGTAACTACTATACCAAAACCAGATGGGCAGATAATTCGAGCCATCTCCCGTACAATTAAATCAAGATCGGTCTGGTTGTCAATTTCAAGTAACATCCAGCTTGAGAAAAAAACCTGAAAATGTCCGTCCACAAAAGGCAAAGGCTGGCTGGGTTTGAGAAGATGGTAGTCACCTTTTGGATCTGCTTTCCTGGCTTGTGCAATCATCTCTGGACTAATGTCTGCACCCACAACATGATTCCCCAGGGCTTTCAAAAAACGGCTTGAACGACCTGCACCACAGCCTAGATCGAGAACAAAGGAGTCTCTCAGCAAACGGTGTTCTGCAACAGTCCGAAATGCGAGGTAGTCTGTATTATTTAGTTCTCTAAGAGCGTATCGTTCGGCTTGTTGGGAATAGTCAGGGCTAGGCATAGTTATATCATATTGAACAGTTATAAATAATTGGGTAAGTAGGGGCAATTTTTGTTTATCATCTTCCGAAAACATGAATTGTCCCTACAAGAGCAAACAAAGGAGAAAAGTAGAGGTGTAGGAAGTAGTTAATTACTTAAATTTTATTCACCACTAAATTGTTGGTACATTATACCATAAATATATTGAAGCTACTGCTACTTTTCTTTAGATAATATTGTTATTTTTGACTATGAAAAGGGCAACCACCAGCAGTTAAATCTTTGAGAAATTTACTATTATTGAAATAATGTTCTACAGATAAAATCTTTAAATCTTCAGTTAATCTGGCAATACTCATGCCAACCATTTCAATAGTTTCACCAGTAGGTTGATACTCTTTAAAATTACCCTTAAAAGTTCCCCAATGCCGCCATTTAAAGGTAACATTTGGCGGTCCGGAAAGCACTTCTATTACTTCCCAAAGAAACCCATCAGGAAAAGCTGTATGAAAAAGTTTAAAGGATGATTCAAAAGTTTCTTCTTCTGGATTATAATGTTTATTTTTACTGATAAAAAGATTGTATGTTCCTTGTTCTGCTGCTTCTTGGGCGGTATATTCTTTGCCTCCATTACTACTCATCCGAAATTTATCGGCAACAACAGATAACCACTGTTGAGGATTAGCTTTATTAGATGCTTCCATCTCAAAAGTTCGGACTAGGTTATGAGCGATGGCTTCTAAAGATCCTTCTGGATGATGATATTTACTTTCTTGTTGGAAAACTTGATCGTTGTGAGAATAGTCTGGTCGTGTTCCGCCTCGCCATTCAACTCCTTCATCGTTAGCAATTACTTTGTCTCGATCTTGGACCCAAAGTGGTAGTTCTGTAGAATTAGTATTACTCATATTTATATTTCAATCATTAGTTTTCAGACTTTAATTTACTAGATTATTTTTGAGGACAATAGCTATTACATAATTATTTAATTCTTTTTGATTAAAAGTAAAGTGTAACAAATAAAATACAATACAAAAATTTTAAATTAAAGGCCGAAGGTAGAACTTTTGGAGTTTACGTTTGTGAAAAACGCTATAATAATTGTTAATTATTAATTCTTGAAATCTTCTTTTCTCAAAGCATACTTAACACCTGCTTGCTGAGACTCGGAATAAACAAAATTTAGTTCAAATTTTAACCCCACTTTTTGTATAACTCGAATAGATGCTTTATTTTCTGACAAAGCACTTGCTGCAACTTGTTGTGTTTCCAACTCTAAAAAACCTTTCCGAATTAAAGCTTTTGAACCTTCAGTTGCATATCCCTTTCCCCAAACTTTTCTTTGCAACCGATAACCTAGTTCAATATCATCTACTCTATACAAAGTTTCTCCCATATAACTATCTAAACCTGGTCGAAAATGAAACCAACCAATAAATTTATTACTTAACTTTTCAATAGCTGCCCAAAAACCATAACCTGGATATTGTTGGTAATATCTGAAAACTTTAGGTAAAAATTTATTTTTAATCTCATTGTAGGGGGTAGGTGTTCCTGAGCGATCGCCTAATTTTGTAAATCTAGTTACTTCTGGATCGCTATCTAACTGAAATAATAATTCTGCATCAGCTTCAGTAAATTGTCGTAAAATTAATCTTTCTGTCTCTAGAAAAATCTTCATTGAATTTATTAATAAAAAAATAATAACCCCGTAGGGACGTTGCATGGAAAGTCTGAGGGCGACCATGGAACCTCTAAGGGCGACCATGGAACCTCTGAGGGCGACCATGGAACCTCTGAGGGCGACCATGGAAC